>NZ_JBHXEG010000014.1:0-130895 GCF_042724935.1 Kitasatospora sp. NPDC127060 | reverse complement strand
AAGGGCGGCACCATCGTCACCTGCGCCTCCACCTCCGGCTACATGCACCAGTACGACAACCGCTACCTGTGGATGTCGCTCAAGCGGATCGTCGGCTCGCACTTCGCCAACTACCGCGAGGCCTACGAGGCCAACCGCCTGGTCGCCAAGGGCAGGATCCACCCGACCCTCTCCAAGGTCTACTCCCTGGAGGAGACCGGCCAGGCCGCCCTCGACGTGCACCACAACAAGCACCAGGGCAAGGTCGGCGTGCTCTGCCTGGCCCCCCGGGAGGGCCTCGGCGTCCAGAACGCCGAACTGCGCGAGAAGCACCTGCCCGCCATCAACCGCTTCCGCAACATCTGAGGCGCCTCCGATGACCGAGCCCCAGAAGCGCGACCGGCCCTGGCTGATGCGCACCTACGCCGGGCACTCCACCGCGAGCGACTCCAACGCGCTCTACCGGCGGAACCTGGCGAAGGGCCAGACCGGCCTGTCCGTCGCCTTCGACCTGCCGACCCAGACCGGCTACGACTCCGACCACATCCTCGCCCGCGGCGAGGTGGGCCGGGTCGGGGTCCCGGTCGGCCACGTCGGCGACATGCGCACCCTGTTCGACGGCATCCCGCTCGAACAGACCAACACCTCCATGACGATCAACGCCACCGCGATGTGGCTGCTGGCGCTCTACCAGGTGGTCGCCGAGGAGCAGGGCGCCGACATCGCCAAGCTCACCGGCACCACCCAGAACGACATCGTCAAGGAGTACCTGTCGCGCGGGACGCACGTCTTCCCGCCCGGCCCGTCGGTGCGCCTGATCACCGACATGATCGCCTACACGGTCGGCAACATCCCCAAGTGGAACCCGATCAACATCTGCAGCTACCACCTGCAGGAGGCCGGGGCCACGCCCGTCCAGGAGATCGCCTACGCGATGTGCACCGCCATCTCGGTGCTCGACGCCGTCCGCGACTCCGGGCAGGTCCCCGCCGAGCGGATGGGCGACGTGGTCGCCCGGATCTCCTTCTTCGTCAACGCCGGGGTGCGCTTCGTCGAGGAGATGTGCAAGATGCGCGCCTTCGCCCGGCTCTGGGAGAAGGTCACGCTGGAGCGCTACGGCGTCGCCGACCCCAAGCAGCGGCGCTTCCGCTACGGCGTCCAGGTCAACTCGCTCGGGCTGACCGAGGCGCAGCCGGAGAACAACGTCCAGCGGATCGTGCTGGAGATGCTGGCCGTCACCCTGTCCAAGGACGCCCGCGCCCGGGCCGTCCAACTCCCGACCTGGAACGAGGCGTTGGGCCTGCCCCGCCCCTGGGACCAGCAGTGGTCGCTGCGGATCCAGCAGGTGCTGGCCTACGAGTCGGACCTGCTGGAGTACGGCGACATCTTCAACGGCTCCGAGGTGATCGAGGCCAAGACCGCCGCGCTGCTGGCGGGCGCCGAGGCGGAGATCGCCAAGGTGCTGGAGATGGGCGGGGTGATTCCGGCCGTCGAGTCCGGCTACCTCAAGTCCAACCTGGTCGCCTCGCACGCCGCCCGCCGGGCCCGGATCGAGTCCGGCGAGGACAAGATCATCGGCGTCAACTGCTTCGACACCACCGAGCCCAGCCCGCTCACCGCCGACCTCGACACCGCGATCATGGTGGTCGACCCGGCGTCCGAGCAGTCCGTGCTCACCGCCCTGGAGGCCTGGCGCGGACAGCGCGACGAGGCCGCCGCCCAGGAGTCGCTGGCCGAGCTCAAGGCCGTCGCCGCCACCGGGGCCAACCTGATGCCGGCCACCCTCGCCTGCGCCCGGGCCGGGGTCACCACCGGCGAGTGGTCCTTCGCCCTGCGCGAGGTGTTCGGCGAGTACCGCGCCCCCACCGGCGTGGGCGGCGCGCCCGTCGCGGTCGCCGCCGAACCCGGCGGGGAACTGGAGCAGGTCCGCGCCGCCGTCGCCGCCACCGCCGAGGAGCTGGGCGCCGGCAAGCTGCGCCTGCTGGTCGGCAAGCCCGGCCTGGACGGGCACTCCAACGGTGCCGAGCAGATCGCCGTCCGGGCCCGCGACGCCGGGTTCGAGGTGGTCTACCAGGGCATCCGGCTGACCCCGGAGCAGATCGTCTCCGCCGCGGTGGCGGAGGACGTGCACTGCGTGGGCCTGTCGATCCTCTCCGGCGCGCACTCCGAGCTGGTGCCCGACGTCCTGAAGCGGCTGCGCCGCGCCGGGGTGGAGGATGTCCCGGTGATCGTGGGTGGCATCATCCCGGCAGCGGACGGCGAGGCCCTCAAGGCCGTCGGCGTCGCCGCCGTGTTCACCCCGAAGGACTTCGGCATCACCACCATCATCGGCCGGATCGTGGACGAGATCCGGCTGGCCAACCGGCTCCAGCCGTGGACGCCCGCACCGACCACGGCCACGAACTGACCAGCTGACCAGCTGACCACTGGGAAGGAACAGAACCACCCTCATGAGCAACGTCAACCGGCTTCGCCCCCGCCGCTCCTGCCTCGCCGTACCGGGCAGCAACCCGCGCTTCCTGGAGAAGGCCCAGGGCCTCCCGGCCGACCAGGTCTTCCTCGACCTCGAGGACGCCTGCGCCCCGCTGGTCAAGGAGAGCGCCCGCCACCACATCGTCGACGCGCTGAACAACGGCGACTGGGGCGACAAGACCCGCGTCGTGCGGGTCAACGACTGGACCACCCACTGGACCTACCGCGACGTGATCACCGTGGTCGAGGGCGCCGGCCCCAACCTCGACTGCATCATGCTGCCCAAGGTCCAGGACGCCGAGCAGGTCAAGGCGCTCGACCTACTGCTCACCCAGATCGAGAAGACCATGGGCTTCGAGGTCGGCAAGATCGGCATCGAGGCGCAGATCGAGAACGCCAAGGGCCTGATCAACGTCGACGCCATCGCCGAGGCCTCGCCCCGGCTGGAGACCATCATCTTCGGCCCCGCCGACTTCATGGCCTCGATCAACATGAAGTCCCTGGTGGTCGGCGAGCAGCCGCCCGGCTACAACGCCGACGCCTACCACTACATCCTGATGCGCATCCTGATGGCCGCCCGCGCCAACGACCTCCAGGCGATCGACGGCCCCTACCTGCAGATCCGCAACCCCGACGGCTACCGCGAGGTCGCCGGCCGCTCCGCCGCCCTCGGCTTCGACGGCAAGTGGGTGCTGCACCCGGACCAGGTCGCCATCGCCAACGAGGTCTACTCCCCCTCGCAGGAGGACTACGACCACGCCGAGCTGATCCTCGACGCCTACGACTACTGCACCTCCGAGGCGGGCGGCGCCAAGGGCTCCGCGATGCTGGGCGACGAGATGATCGACGAGGCCAGCCGCAAGATGGCCCTGGTCATCTCCGGCAAGGGCCGGGCCGCCGGCATGCAGCGCACCACCAAGTTCGAACTGCCCGGATCCGAGAAGAAGGCGGAGGCGTAAGGCTCATGCAATTCGGACGCACCTACGAGGAGTTCGAGGTCGGCGCGGTCTACAAGCACTGGCCCGGGAAGACCGTCACGGAATACGACGACCACCTCTTCTGCCTGCTCACCATGAACCACCACCCGCTCCACCTGGACACCAACTACGCGGAGAAGACGACCGACTTCGGCCGGAACGTCGTGGTGGGCAACTACGTCTACTCGCTGCTGCTCGGCATGTCCGTCCCGGACGTCTCCGGCAAGGCGATCGCCAACCTGGAGATCGAGTCGCTGCGCCACATCGCGCCGACCTTCCACGGCGACACCATCTACGGCGAGACGACCGTCCTGGACAAGTGGCCGTCCAAGTCCAAGGACGACCGCGGCATCGTCCACGTCGAGACCAAGGGGTACAAGCAGGACGGCACGGTCGTCTGCATCTTCCGCCGCAAGGTGATGGTGCCGACCGCGACGTACACCAAGGAGCGCGGCGGCGAGCAGCCCGGCCGCCCCGAGCCGCTCTCCTGAACCGCCCCTGAACGCTCCCCTTTCTATAGGGACCACCCCTATGGAAAGGGGAGCACCCCGAAAGACCCCGGACGGGGAGGCCGCCGTCATCGGCCGACCCCCACCCGGTCGGGGGCCCTGCTGCCGCAGCCACGCCGGCAGGGCCCCCGGAAATCCCCCCCCCCGCCCTTTCAGACATTCCGGAGCCGCACGATGGGACGCCTCGCACAGACCGACGGCCTCACCGAGATCCAGCGGGACATCCTCGCCACCGTGCGGGATTTCGTCGACAAGGAGATCATTCCGGTCGCGACCGAGCTGGAGCACAAGGACGAGTACCCGACCGCCATCGTCGAGGGCATGAAGCAGCTCGGGCTGTTCGGCCTCACCATCCCCGAGGAGTACGGGGGCCTGGGCGAGTCCCTGCTCACCTACGCCCTGGTGGTCGAGGAGATCGCCCGCGGCTGGATGTCCGTCTCCGGCATCGTCAACACCCACTTCATCGTGGCGCACATGATCAACGCCCACGGCACCCAGGAGCAGAAGGACTACTTCCTGCCGAAGATGGCCGCCGGCGAAATCCGCGGCGCCTTCTCGATGTCCGAGCCCGGCCTCGGCTCCGACGTTTCGGCCATCTCCACCAAGGGCGTCAAGGACGGGGACTTCTACGTCCTCAACGGCCAGAAGATGTGGCTCACCAACGGCGGCACCTCCACCCTGGTCGCGGTCCTGTGCAAGACCGACGAGGGCGGCAGCAGCCCGTACAAGAACATGACCACCTTCCTGATCGAGAAGACGGCGGGCTTCGGTCCGAACCCGACCGTCCCCGGCCTCACCGTGCCCGGGAAGATCGAGAAGATGGGCTACAAGGGCGTCGACACCACCGAGCTGGTGCTGCAGGACGTGCGGATCCCGGCCGACCGCGTCCTCGGCGGCGTCCCGGGCCGCGGCTTCTACCAGATGATGGACGGCGTCGAGGTCGGCCGGGTCAACGTCGCCGCCCGCGGCTGCGGCGTCGCCCGCCGCGCCTTCGAGCTCGGCATCTCCTACGCCCAGCAGCGCTCCACCTTCGGCAAGAAGATCGCCGAGCACCAGGCGATCCAGTTCAAGCTCGCCGAGATGGCCACCAAGGTCGAGGCCGCCCACCAGATGATGGTCATGGCCGCCCGCAAGAAGGACAGCGGCGAGCGCAACGACCTCGAGGCCGGCATGGCCAAGTACCTGGCCTCGGAGTACTGCAAGGAGGTCGTCGAGGACGCCTTCCGGATCCACGGCGGCTACGGCTTCTCCAAGGAGTACGAGATCGAGCGCCTCTACCGCGAGGCCCCGATGCTGCTCATCGGTGAAGGAACTGCGGAGATCCAGAAGATGATCGTCGGACGCCGGCTCCTGGAGGAATACCGGATCGCCGAGTGACCGGCCGGCCCCCGGCCCCGGCCCTGGGGATCCCCGAGTGATTGCGGGGCCGCCCCGATTGACGGGCGGCCCCCTCCGAACCGCCGGTCGACGGGCGTGCGGGCCCGTCCCGGCAGAGCGCCGTGCCACGTCACGGATCCGGCCTGGTCCGCCTGGGTCCGGCACGGCCTCCGGAAAGCGGCCGCAGGGCGTACAGCTGCAGCAACGCGCCCTGCGGCCGCTTCCGTGCACCTTCTTCCACCCCGTACGGCCCGTGTCCCCCGCCGGGTTCCGGCCGCCCCCCTGCTGAGACAAGAGTCACCAGCCTCGTCCGGTCCCTTGGGAACCGGAGCGGGGCGAGCTACGGTCGTAGAAGCGGGATGCGTACAGGCACTCCCACCGGACACATGAACGAGCAGGCGGGTTGCCCACCCACCGTGTGCTCCCGATAGCATCCACCGGGACAGCAAGCCGTCCCTCTATTACCGATCCCGCGGTGGCCCCCGTCCAGCGGCCATGATCCCCCGCGACAAAGGTTTTCGATGCCCATCAGCCCGTCCCCTCACACCTCCGTCACGGACCGCGATGCCCTCGCAGCCCCGACGGCCGGCCGGCGACCCCGCGTGACCATCGCGCGCGGAGCCACCCCCTGGTTCGTCCCCACCCTCGCCACGGCCGCCCTGACCACCGCCCTCACCCGGCGCAACGGCAAGTGGGCCCTGGCCGCGGTACCGGCCTGCGCGCTCGGCGCGGGCATGCTGTGGTTCTTCCGCGACCCCGAGCGTGAGATCGGCACCGGCAGAGTCATCTCCCCCGCCGACGGCGTGGTCCAGAGCATCGACGCCTGGCCGGACGGCCGCACCCGGGTCGCGATCTTCATGAGCCCGCTGAACGTCCACGTCAACCGCGCGCCCCTGCCGGGCACGGTGACGTCGGTCGAGCACGTCGCGGGCGGCTTCGTCCCGGCGTTCAACAAGGACAGCGACCAGAACGAGCGGGTCGTCTGGCACTTCGACACCGAACTCGGCGACATCGAGATGGTGCAGATCGCGGGGGCCGTGGCCCGTCGCATCGTGCCGTACGTGGCCGCCGGAACCAAGGTCGAGCAGGGCGACCGGATCGGCCTGATCCGGTTCGGCTCCCGGGTCGACACCTACCTGCCGGCCGGCGTCGAGGTCGGCGTCGAGGTCGGCCAGAAGACCACAGCCGGGGTGACACGCCTTGACCGTGACTGATCCTGAAACAATCGTCGGCCTGGACGACGAGGAGACGGCCCTGCGCCGCCGCCGCTGGGCGCGCGACCGCGAACTGCGGGCCCCGCGCTCTCCCCAACACCTGTCCACCGCCGACTTCCTGACCCTGGGGAACGCCGTCTGCGGCTTCCTGGCGATCTACTCGATCACCACCGGGGTCCTGGTCCCGCACATCACCAACCCGGACGCCGCTCCGGACCGGCACAGCGCCGCCACCGCGGTGACGCTGCTGCTGATCGGCTCGATGTGCGACCTCTTCGACGGACTGGTGGCGCGCAAGCTCCGCTCCTCCGCCCTCGGAGCGGAACTGGACAACCTGGCCGACCTGATCAGCTTCGGCATCGCGCCGGCCTACTTCGTCGCGGTCTGGGGCATGGTCTCCCAGGGCTCCAACACCAAGCTGTCGGCGCTGATCGCGCTGACCGTGCTGCTCGCGGTAGTGCTGCGGCTGGCCCGCTTCTCGGCCGTCAAGATGCGGCCCGGGGTGTTCCAGGGCATGCCCTGCCCGATGGGCGCGATGACGGTCATCGCCATCGTGCTGCTCGACCCGCCGTTCCTGCCCGGTCTGCTCGCCATCTTCGGCGCCGCGTACCTCATGGTCAGCCGGATCGAGTACCCCAAGCCGCAGGGGCTGCTGGCCACCGCCACGCTCTGCTGGGTCGTGGTGGCGATCGGCTGCCTGGCCGCCTGGGCGACCGGGCTGCCCGGTGGCGACACCCTGATGCACGTGGGCGCGTTCGCCCAGATCACGCTCGCCGCGATGGCGCCGCTGCTGGTCATCCGACGCAAGGTCGGGCAGAAGGTCGGCGACGTCCGCGCCCGGCGGGCGGAGTCGCGGCTCGGCTGAGGTCTCGCTGTACGAGAAGGGCCCGGAACCTGGTGGTTCCGGGCCCTTCCTCGTTTGGCTGGGGTGGGGGCTATGCGCCGCCGGTATGGACGCTGAAGGCCGAACGGCGGGCCGCCCGGGCCACGCCCGGGTCCGGGTGTACGCCGGAGACCGCCGTCAGCACCGAGGCCGCCCGCGGGTGCCCGGACTGCCGGGCCCGGGCGAACAGCCGCACCGGGTCGCCCGCCGAGGCGCCCTCCACATGACCCACCAGCAGCTCCGTCTCACCGTGGTCCAGCACCGCGGCCGCGGTGTCCACCCACAGCCAGGCCGCGTCCTCGGCACCCAGCACGTCCGCCGGGGAGACCCCCTCGTCGGCACGCTCGGCCAGCCACAGCAGCGCGTACGGGCGCAGCACCGGCGCGTCCACCGCCGCCCGCACCGCCTGCTCGGCCGGCCCGCCGGCCACCCGCAGTGCCTCGAAGGCCAGCCCGCGCACCAGCGCGTCGTCGCCCTGGGCCGCGTCCAGCAGCTCGGCCACCGCGCGGTCCGCCGGGCGGGCCGCCACCCAGGCCCGGAACTCCGCCCGGGCCGGGCCCGGCGAGTAGTCCGCGCAGGCGTTCAGCAGCTCGAAGGCGCTCTGCTCGATGTGCCCGGCCGCGGTCTGCGCGACCGTGCAGATCTCCTCCAGCTTCGCCCGCACCGCCCAGTGGCCCAGCGGGGACAGCTCGGCTGCGTCATCGCGGCGCAGCACGGCGCCCACCGCTGCCAGGCCGTCCAGCATCCAGTCCAGCACGGCGGCCACGTCGGAGGGCGCGGCCGGGGTGTCGATCTGCGGCGCGCGGCAGGTGCCGCGCACGGCGGAGACCGCCGAGGCGGCGTGCGGCACGGGCGACAGGCCAGGGCCGCCGAGGGCGGCGCCGACCCGGCGCTCGTCCAGACCGCGGCGCAGCAGCTCCAGCAGCTCGCTCTCGGCCACCGGGCCGTCCACCAGGTGCAGGAAGGACAGCAGCTGCGGGGCCTGGTCCACGGCCTGGCCGGCCAGGACGGCGAACACCCCGCGCAGCGCGGCGGGCGGCACCGGGGCGAGCAGCGTCCAGGCGTCGAACAGCCCGGACCAGCCGCGCACCACGGCCTCGTCGTCGTGCTCCCAGGCGTGCAGGCGCCACCCGGGGCCGGCTCCGCCGTCCCGGGCCTCCACCAGGCCCACCAGCAGCGCCTGGCCCCATGCCTTGGCCGCCGCGCCGACCGTCATGGCCAGCGCGCGGCCGGCCGCCCGGGCGTCGTCCGGGAGCAGCTCGCCGCGCTTGTCGACCTCCGCCAGCTCCCCGGCCCAACGGGCGATCCGGACGGCGTCCACCAGCATCCGACGGGCCAGCGGCGCCAGCTCGGCCGGCGCGGGGAAACCCTCGGGCACCGGGACCCGGCCCCGGCCGGGCGCCGGCGCGGGCCCTCGTCGCCGGGGTACACCGGCCCCGCCCGGCCTGCCACCGGATGGCCGGTGGGCCGTACCGGGGAGACGGGTCACCGTCGCACCGGTACCGATCGTCGGCGGGAGCGGGGCATCACGGTCGCGCGGGTTCCGAGACGTCACGTCCAGCAGTCTTCCCCTTGCATGGGCCTTCTGTCACATCCGGTTGTCCGTACGCCCGCGCGACCGGGGACGGCACCTCCGCAAGATCGGGCAACAGCGGCAAACCGCCTGGCCGGAAACGGGTGGCGGGGGCATGTCAGGCTGGCGGCGGGGGGTCGCGCTGCCCGTCCGGACGGTCACTTTCCGTGGTTTCTCGGGGTTTCGCGGGGCACCTGAGACGGAGGCGGCGGGGTGGCCGGGGTGGCTCGCGATGGAAGCGGAGGGCTGGGATCCGGCCAGTCGGCGACGGGGGGAGGGCACGTGGCGGAGCACTGGAAGTCGGACTGGCCGACTTCTGGTGCGGGTGGGTTGGTGCGGGTGGGTTGGTGCGGGTGGGTTGGTGCGGGCGGGTTGTGGTGCGGCGGGTGACGGCTTGGTCAGAGCAGCGGGGTGAGCCAGCGCCGGAGGAGTTCGGTGTAGTGGTCCGGGGCCGAGTTCCAGAGCGCGGCGTGCTCGGCCCCGGGGAAGCGCTGGAGGTTCACCACGTCGTGACGGGCCGCGGCCAGGCGCTCCACCTTCTCGAAGGGCGCGATCCGGTCGTCGGGGCTGTGCAGGACCAGGGTCGGCACCCGTAGGTCCGCGCCCTCGGCGAGGCGGGAGAAGTCAGCCAGGTCGACGCCGGTGCGGCCCTCCGCGGCCAGCGCGCCCAGCTCGGCTGCGACCCCGGTGAAACCGGCCCGGACGGCGTCCCGGCGGGCGGCGGCCGGCAGGTCCAGGACCGGCGAGTCGAGGACGATCCCGCTGATCGCGTGCGCCCAGGCGGAGCGGGCCGCCGTCTGCAGCACCGTGGTGGCGCCCATCGACCAGCCGTAGAGGATCACCCGGCCCGCGCCGTTGTCCAGCGCCAGCCGCACCGCCGCCTCGACGTCCCGCCACTCGGTCTCGCCGAAGTGGCTGTAGCCGTCCGGGGAGGCCGGGGCGCCCTCGTCGCCGCGGTAGGTGACCGCCAGCGCGGGCAGGCCCAGACGGTGCAGGACCGGCAGCACCGGGAGGGTCTGCCGGCGGTCGGCCTCCGGGCCGTGCACCAGGATCACCCAGGTGCCGCGCTTGCCGTCCAGCCACCAGGCGGGCAGCGCGCCCAACTCGCCGTCGGCGGCGGTCTCGGTGAAGGCCAGGCCGAACGCGGCGGTGGGATCGCCCAGGTACACGCGCGGGGTGAAGCGGACCTCCGTACCGGGCGTCAGGGTGCCCCGGTCGGCCCGGACCAGCCGACGGGTGACCCCCTGCTCGTCCCGGTGCAGGACCTCCTCGACCACCGCGTGGCCGCCGCCCTCCCACTCGACCGCCCAGCGGCCGGGGCGCAGGCTCTCCGGACGGCGGCTGAAGGTGACCCGGCCGGCGGCCAGGCTCTGCACCAGCACGGGCCCGGCGTCCGGCCCGACGACGGCGGGGCCGGGCCGCGGCCCCGGACGGACCATCCGCTCGGAGGCGCGGCGGCCGACCACCAGGACGGCGGCCCCCGCGGCGGCGGCCGCCACGATGGCTGCGGTTCCCCAACGCATTTCGTTCCCCGCTCTTTTGCACGGGTCCGCTGCGCGGACCGGACGGTGTTCGAGGAACAGTCCATCGGGGGGGTGGGGGGCTGGCCACTGGGCTGGGCTGTCTGGGGGACGGAGGCCGCTGCGCGGGGCTGTTGTCGGGGGGTGGGCTTTCGGGAGGGTGGGTGACGCCGGGGGCGGTTCCGGGGGTGGGCGCTCCGGGGGCTGGATGATTTTCGGACCGCCGACCCTGTGGGCAATTGGCTGGGCGCCGTTGGCGGTCTGAAAATCACCCGTCACGCCCCTCTCCGCACCCACCCCCTCCACCGCCCCCTCCCGCAGCGCGTCCCTCTCGCCTGGGGCGGATGGGAGGGGGGAGGTGGTGTGGGTGGGTGTGTGGGTGGGTGTGTGGGTGGGTGGGTGGGTGGGTGCGGGGCGTGGGGGGTGTTGTCGGCGTGTGGGGTGTTGCCTGCGTGCCCGTTGGGGGTGTGGGGGGGCCGGGATACTGGGGGCATGAGGCTGACGGAGTTCTGGCGACGGATGTACGCGCACTTCGGGGAGGGGTACGCGGAGTCGTTCGCGTCCGATCACGTGATGAGTGAGTTGGGTGGGCGGACGGTGCGCCAGGCGTTGGAGGCGGGCTGGGAGGCCAAGGACGTCTGGCGGGTGGTCTGTGAGACCCAGGGGGTTTCCGCGCAGTTGCGGTGAGCGCCTGTCGCGGGGGTGGTGGGACAGACTGTCCGGGTGACTACGAGCGGAGAGCAGAAGGACCCGGACGTGGGGCGGGAGCGGACGCGGACGGGGGGCGGGGTGTTGTGGGGCGGGATGCCGCCCTGGTTGCCGCGGGCGATGGTGCTGTTCCTGGTGCTGGTGGGGCTGTTCCAGCTGGCGGACTGGGCCTTCCGGCAGTTGATCGACCTGTTCGTGATGCTGCTGGTGGCCTTCTTCCTCTCGTTGGCGCTGGAGCCGGCCGTGGACCGGATGGCGGCGCGCGGGGTGCGGCGGGGGGTGGGGACCTTCCTGGTGTTCGTCGCGGTCGGGGTCGCGGTGGTGGGGTTCCTGGCGGCGCTCGGCACGTTGTTGGTGGATCAGGTGGCGAAGATCGCCGGGGACCTGCCGCACCTGGTCGACAATCTGATCGGCTGGGTCAACCGGACCTTCCATCAGGACCTTTCGCTGGGTGAGCTGCAGAAGCGGCTGCTGAAGGACTCCGGGACGCTCGAGGGGTACGCCCAGCAGGCCGCGGACAACGTGTGGGGCGTGTCGTCCACGCTGATCGGGGGGCTGTTCCAGACCTTCACGGTCGGGCTGTTCACCTTCTACTTCACCGCCGAGGGCCCGCGGGTGCGCCGGACGGTGTGTTCGCTGCTGCCGCCCGCCAAGCAGGGCGAGGTGCTGCGGGCCTGGGAGATCGCGTTGGCCAAGACCGGCGGCTACCTGTACTCGCGGGCGGTGCTGGCGGTGGTGTCGGCGGCCGGGCACTGGGTGATGTTCGCGCTGATCGACCTGCCGTACTCGGCCGCGCTGGCGGTCTGGGTCGGCGTCATGTCGCAGTTCGTGCCGACCATCGGGACGTACCTGGCGGGTGCGCTGCCGGTGCTGGTGGCGCTCACCCTGGAGCCGGTGGACGCGCTGTGGGTGCTGGTCTTCACGGTGGTCTACCAGCAGGTCGAGAACTACGTGCTGCACCCGAGGATCACCGCCCGGACGGTCGACGTGCACCCGGCGGTGGCCTTCGGCGCGGTGATCGCGGGCGCGGCGCTGCTGGGTGCGGTGGGCGCGCTGATCGCGATTCCGGCGGCGGCGACCCTGCAGGGCTTCGTCGGGACGTACGTGCGGCGGTACGAGGTGGCCACCGACCCGCGGATCGACCGGGGCGAGCAGCGGCGGGCCCGCCGGGAGCTGCGCCGGGAGGCGGCGCGGCGGCTGCGCCGGATGGTCGGCGGCGAGGGGGAGTGACGGGCGGCGCGGGGCGGGTGGTGGGGTGGATCCACTGCCCGCCCCGCGGCGTGTTCGGGAGCTGCGGGGCTTGAATCGAACAGATGTTCTTTTGTACTCTCCGGCGTGGAGTTTTCCACAGGGCGAGCCGGGTGGGGCTCGTTTGTCAGTGGGACGCGCTAGCGTCGAGGACGATGAAGCGCACAGCACAGAACCCGAGGGAAAAAGCCATGGCAGGTACGGACAAGGAGAAGGCCCTCGAGGCCGCGCTCGCCCAGATCGAGCGACAGTTCGGCAAGGGCTCGGTGATGCGCCTCGGCGAGAAGGCGAACGAGCCGATCGAGGTGATCTCCACCGGGTCGACCGCCCTCGATGTCGCCCTCGGGGTCGGCGGCATCCCGCGCGGCCGGGTGGTCGAGATCTACGGCCCCGAGTCCTCCGGTAAGACCACTCTGACCCTGCACCTCGCCGCCAACGCCCAGAAGGCCGGCGGCAGGGTCGCCTTCGTCGACGCGGAGCACGCGCTCGACCCGGAGTACGCCAAGAAGCTCGGCGTGGACACCGACGAGCTGCTGGTCAGCCAGCCGGACACCGGTGAGCAGGCGCTGGAGATCACCGACATGCTGATCCGCTCCGGCGCGGTCGACCTGGTGATCATCGACTCGGTCGCGGCGCTCGTGCCGCGCGCCGAGATCGAGGGTGAGATGGGTGACTCGCACGTCGGTCTGCAGGCCCGGCTGATGAGCCAGGCGCTGCGCAAGATCGCCGGTGCGCTGAACCAGTCGAACACCACCGCGATCTTCATCAACCAGCTGCGCGAGAAGATCGGTGTGATGTTCGGCTCGCCGGAGACCACGACCGGTGGCCGGGCGCTGAAGTTCTACGCCTCGGTCCGTCTGGACATCCGCCGGATCGAGACCCTGAAGGACGGTACCGAGGCGGTCGGCAACCGCACCCGGGTCAAGGTCGTCAAGAACAAGGTCGCCGCGCCGTTCAAGCAGGCCGAGTTCGACATCCTGTACGGCATCGGCATCAGCCGCGAGGGCGGCCTGATCGACATGGGCGTCGAGCACGGCTTCATCCGCAAGTCCGGCGCCTGGTACACCTACGAGGGCGACCAGCTCGGCCAGGGCAAGGAGAACGCCCGCAACTTCCTGCGGGACAACCCGCAGCTCGCCGACGAGATCGAGCGGAAGATCAAGGGCAAGCTCGGTATCGGCCCCAAGGCCGAGGAGACGGCCGAGGGCGAGCCGGAGGCCGCTGCCGAAGACGGTGCCGCCAAGCCGATCACCGCGACCGCCGCCAAGACGGCCGCGGCGAAGAAGACGGCGGCTGCCAAGGCCTGAGCCGTTGATGCAGCACGAGATGGTGGGCGGTGGCCCGGAGGACGACGACTACGGGCCGCCGGACTGGTTCGCCGCGGTGGCGGAGGAGCCCGAGCCCGAGTCGGAGCCGGGGCCGGTCGGGGAGCAGGTGGCGGGGGCCTCGATCGAGGCGCTCGGGCTGGTCTCCGCCTCCGAGCTGCCCATCGGGCGCCGTCGTCGCCGTTCGGCGTTGGTGGGTGGGGAGCCGGGCGCTGAGGACGGGGCCGGGGCGGCCGGGCACGGGGGTGTGGCCGCCCCGCCCGCCCGTCCGCGCCGCAGCCGGCGGGGTGGGCGTTCCGGCGAGGGGCCGCCGGAAGAGAAGGCCCCCGGCACGCGGAAGCGGGCCGAGGAGGAGGCGGATCCGGAGAGCCGCGCCCGCGACATCTGTCTGCGGCTGCTGACCGGCGCTGCCAAGAGCCGCAAGCAGCTCGCCGACGCCCTGCGGAAGCGGGAGATCCCGGAGGACGTCGCCGAGGGGGTACTCAGCCGGTTGGAAGAGGTCGGGCTGATCGACGACGCGGCCTTCGCGGCGGCCTGGGTGGAGTCCCGGCACGCCGTCCGGGGCTTGTCCCGGCGGGCGCTGGCGCAGGAGCTGCGGACCAAGGGCGTGACCGCCGAGCTGGTCGAGCAGGCCCTCGTCCAGGTCGACCACGACGACGAGACCGAAGCGGCCCGAGCGCTGGTGGAGCGCAAGCTGCGGTCCACCCGGGGGCTGGATCCGCAGGTCCGCACCCGGCGGCTGGTCGGCATGCTGGCCCGGCGCGGCTACTCCGAGGGCCTCGCCTTCCGGGTGGTGCGCGGTGTGCTGGAGGAGGAGGCGGCCGGAGAGCCGCCGGCGAACGAGTGGGAGTAGTGGAGGGAGTGGCGGTTCGGCGTGTTTCTTGGTCTGAACCAGGCCGAGTCTTGACCCTTTCGTGACCCCGACCTAGCCTCGCACTCAGTGCGGGCCGCTTCCGGACGGCGCCCAGCGCAAGGACGGGGAGTGGGGCGCATGGGGATCTCGGCGGGTACCGGTCCGGGTGTCGCTCTGGTGCCGATCGTCGGGTCGGCCGTCGCCGTCCTGGTGGTGCTCGCACTGCTCGCCGTGCTGACGTTCCGGCGGTTGCGGACCGCGCAGCGGCAGGCCCTGGCCGAGGCCGAGCAGGCCCGCCGGTCGGCCGAGGAACAGAGCAGTCGGCAGCGGGCCGAACTGGCCCGGCGCGAGG
This sequence comes from Kitasatospora sp. NPDC127060, assembly GCF_042724935.1. Lineage (NCBI taxonomy): Bacteria > Bacillati > Actinomycetota > Actinomycetes > Kitasatosporales > Streptomycetaceae > Kitasatospora > Kitasatospora sp. NPDC127060. The sequence goes on along the minus strand of NZ_JBHXEG010000014.1, from coordinate 115,905 downwards.
AGACTCTGGCCGAGGAGCTGCGCAGGCTGCGCCAGCGGGAGGACGAACTGGCCGAGCGCTCGGCGGAGTTGGCGCGATCCCGGGGCGAGGTCGAGGCGCTGGCGGCCCGGCGGGCGGCGGCGCTGGAGCGCGCCGCGGGGCTCTCCGCCGAGCAGGCGCACGCCCAACTCCTGCGCGAGGCTGAGGAGTCGGCCCGGCGGGAGGCGGTCGTCACGGTCCGGGAGATCGAGCGCGGAGCCAAGGAGGAGGGGGAGCGCCGGGCCCGGGAGATCCTGGCCGGGGCGATCCAGCGGCTGGCCTCGGAACAGACCGCGGAGACCGCCGTCACCGTCTTCCGGTTGCCGGGCGAGGAGATGAAGGGCCGGATCATCGGCCGGGAGGGCCGCAACATCCGGGCCTTCGAGGCCGTCACCGGCGTCAACCTGATCGTCGACGACACCCCCGCCTCGGTGCAGCTCTCCTGCTTCGACCCGGTCCGCCGGGAGGCCGCTCGGCTCACCCTGGAGCAGCTGGTCGAGGACGGCCGGATCCAGCCGAGCCGGATCGAGCACGTCCACGAGCGCAGCCGGGTGGAGGTCGAGCAGCGCTGCGTCCGGGCCGGCGAGGACGCCCTGCTGGACGCCCGGATCGGCGGGATGCACCCCGAACTGGTCCGCACTCTGGGCTCCTTGCGCTACCGCGCCTCGTACGGGCAGAACGTGCTCGGGCACCTGCTGGAGTCCGCGCACCTGGCCGGGATGATGGCCGCCGAGCTCGGGGTGGACCCGGAGCCGGTGCGCCGGGCGGCGCTGCTGCACGACATCGGCAAGGCGCTCACCCACGAGGCGGAGGGCAGCCACGCGGCGGTCGGCGCGGAGTTCGCCCGGCGGCACGGGGAGTCGCCCGAGGTGGTGCACGCGATCGCCGCCCACCACGGCGAGGTGGAGCCCCGTACCGTGACGGCCGTGCTGACCCAGGCCGCGGACGCCTGCTCGGGCGGGAGGCCGGGCGCGCGCAAGGAGTCGCTGGAGCTGTACGTGCGGCGGCTGGCGCGGCTGGAGGAGATCGCCCGTTCACACAGCGGGGTCGCCGAGGTGTACGCGATGCAGGCCGGGCGCGAGGTGCGGGTGATGGTGCGGCCGGACGCCGTGGACGACCTCGGGGCGGAGCTGATCGCCCGTGAGGTGGCCCGGCAGGTCTCGGCGGAGCTGACCTACCCGGGCCAGATCCGGGTGACGGTGGTCCGGGAGAGCCGGGCCACGGCGGTGGCGAGTTAGGGTCCGTCGCCGGACGGTCCCTAGGCCTGGCTCGCCGAGTCGACCTGCTGGGGTTCGGGTTCCGGGGCCGCCTCGGGCCCGGGTTCGGCCGGGCCGGTGAGCGGGGCCGGGCCGCCGCGGGCGCGGTCGGCGAGGACCAGGAGGTCCTCGGCGGCGGCGCCCTGGGTGACGCCGACCAGGTGCCCGTCCGGCCGGATCAGCAGCACGGTGTGCGGCCCTGCGCCCGGGTACTCCTCGGTGACCAGCACCTCGGCCGGTACCGGCAGCGCGGCCGCCACCTCGCCGAGCCGGGGCATCAGTCCGGCGCCCAGCCAGTGCTCGGCGGACCACACGGCGGTGCCGGGGGCGACCAGCAGCAGCAGGAAGGTGGCGCCGAGCCGGGCGTGCAGGTGGTCCGGGGTGCCGTCGGAGGTGAGCACCGGCAGGTCCGGGACGAGCACCCCGGGGGCGGTCGCGGGCAGCAGTTCGCTGAGCGAGGTGGCGCCGCGCGCGCCGCGCTGGACCGGCACCCGGCCGGGGACGCCGGAGGGCGCCGCCGGGTAGGCGGGCGCCCCGCCGAAGCGGCCGGTACCGAGCTGCCCGTCGGCGAGCAGCGGGGCGTGCTTGCGGAAGCCGCCGACCAGCAGTGAGCGACGGGTCTGCTGCCAGCCGCGCAGCGGGCGCAGCAGCGGCATGGACTGGTCGACGGCGCGCAGCCGGGCGCCGACCGCGCCGCGCCGCTCGGCCTCGTAGCCGTCCAGCAGCGAGCCGCCGGGCTGGGGGCCGCCGGAGTGGAGGTGCCAGGCGAGGGAGAGCCGCCAGGCGAGGTTGTCGGCGTCGCGCAGCCCGTCGGCGAGGTTCTGCATGCCGAGGGCGCCGTGCAGGTGGGCGGCGTCGCCGGCCAGGAAGCAGCGGCCGCTGCGGAAGCGGGCGGCGAGGCGCTGCTGGGCGGTGTGGTCGGCGGCGGCGAGCAGTTCGTAGCGGGGGAGTTCGCCGCACCAGCCGGTGAGGGTGGCGGTGACCCGGGTGAGCAGGGTGTCGCCGGTGACGATGCCGGGCCAGGTGGCGTGCGGGTCGACCTGTTCGGCGGGGTCGGGCCGGCCGGGGGGCAGCCGCCAGTCGAGCCGCCAGACGCCGTCCGGGAGCGGACGGGCGGAGGCCTCGCGGTCGCCGCGCCAGGGGGGCTCGCGGTGCAGCCGGGCGCCGTCGAAGGGGAGGTCGACCCGGACGGTGGCGATGGCGTTGCGGTCGACGGCGGGGCGGCCGGGGAAGCGGATCTTCAGCAGCTTGCGGACCGTGGACCGGGCGCCGTCGCAGCCGACCAGGTGGCTGCCGCGCCACCAGGTGGTGGAGCCGTCCTGGGTGCCGTGGGTGCGGACGCTGACCCCGTCGCGGTCCTGTTCGAGCTCGACGACCCGGTGCAGCGGGACCAGCCGGACCAGCGGGGTGCCGGTCAGGGCGTCCCGCAGGCCGCGCTGGAGGCGGTGCTGGGGGAGGTGGAAGGTCGGGGAGTCGGTGAGGTCGATCCGCAGCACCTCCTGGCGGCGCCGCCAGACGGCGAAGGAGTCCCACAGCGCCGAGTCGGAGACGGCCCGGGAGTAGCCGATCCGGGTCAGGAAGGCGGTGGAGTCGGCGCCGAGGACGACGCTGCGGGGCCCCTCCGGGCAGAGCCCGGAGCCCTCGTCCAGGACGACGGTCGGCACCTCGTGCCGGGCCAGCGCGAGGGCCAGGGCCAGACCGACCGGTCCGGCCCCGACCACGATCACCGGATCCATGCGCGGACCTCCGGGCACGAACCGGCCCATGGGCCGGCGTCAGGTACCGCTGGCGCATATGCCGCGTGGATGCTCCCGGGAGGTGTCACGAAGAGCAATGCAACAGTTCGCCTGGGTGTCCGTCAAGCAGCAGGTGAAGTGCGCCGGTTCGCGCCGCGACGACCGCGTGCTTCGATCCACCGCGCGAGCGCGGTCAGCAGGAGGCACAGGGCGATGTAGATGGGCGCGATCACCAGGACCACGGGGATGTAGGGGAAGCCCGCGGCGTTCATCGGCTGGCTGGCGATCTTCTTGCCCATGAACAGCAGCTCGTTGTACGTGATGACGAAGCCCAGCGAGGTGTCCTTGAGGGTGACCACCAGCTGGCCGATCATCGTCGGCAGCATCGAGCGGACGGCCTGCGGCACCAGGATGCCGGACATCACCTGGGTCTTGCGCATCCCGAGGGCGTACGCCGCCTCGCCCTGGCCGCGCGGGACGGCGTTGACGCCGCTGCGGATGATCTCGGCCTGGACGGCGCCGTTGTAGAGGGTGAGGCCGAGCACCAGCGCCCACATCGGGTCCTTGGCGAAGAACGCGTAGTAGAGCGCGACGATCAGGATCAGCAGCGGCATCGCCCGGAAGAACTGGACGACCGAGGTGCAGATCCAGCGGACCGGCCGGTGGTCGGACAGCTGCCCGGCGGCCAGCAGCGCACCCAGGGTGAGCGAGAAGGCCGCGGCCAGGCCGAAGGCCTTCAGGGTGGCCAGTAGGCCGTCCACGATCATCTGCTGGACGAAGGTGTACTGGAACGGGTCCCACAGGTCGGCGTCGAACTGGCCGTTGTCGGCGAGCGCGGAGACGACGTACCAGAGCAGGCCCGCGATGCCGATCAGCGAGAGGACGCCGAAGAGGCGGTAGCGGGCGCGGGCCCGGGGGCCGGGGGTGTCGTAGAGGACACTGGCCGAGGCCTGGCGCTGGAAGAAACTCATCGGGCCACCGCCAGTCGGGATTCCAGGAAGCGGAAGAACGAGGCGACCGTCGCGCTGATCAGCAGGTAGGCGCAGGCCACCCAGAAGAAGATCGAGAAGATCGAGTAGCCGCGCTCGGAGAAGGTCTGCTGGGAGCTGTACAGCTCGCTGACGCTGAACGCGCCGGCGATCGCCGAGTTCCTCGGCAGCGCGATGAACACGCTGCTCATCGGGGCCAGCACGGTACGGGTGGCCTGCGGCAGGACGACCAGGGTGAGGGTCTGGAAGAAGTTCATGCCGAGGCTGCGGGCCGCCTCCGCCTGGCCGAGCGGCACGGTGTTGATGCCGGAGCGGATCACCTCGCAGACGAACGAGGCGGTGTACCCGCCGAGCGCCAGCACCGCGAAGGCGAGGTGGCTGAAGTGCACGCCGAGCGGCGGCAGGCCGAAGGTGACGGCGAAGAACAGCAGGGTCAGCGGGGTGTTGCGGAACAGCGTCACCCAGGTGGTGCCGAAGGCGCGCAGGACCGGCACCGGGGAGACCCGGAAGGCCGCCAGCAGGGTGCCCAGCAGCAGGGCGAGCAGGGCGCTGAGCGCGCTCAGCTCGATCGTCTGCAGGAAGCCGTCGCGGAACAACGCGAAGTTGTCCTGCTCGAACAGGAACCCCATCCGGCGGCCCTCCTCTCACAGATGGTCAGAACGGGTGGTCGGGTACGGCGGCCGGATCAGTAGCGGTCGAGGGTCGGGATCGCCGGGGCGGCCGAGCCGGACGCGCCCAGGGTCGCGTCGTAGGCCTTCTTCCAGTCGCCGTTGTCCTCGTGGGCCTTGAGGGCGTCGCTGATCGCGTCGCGCAGCGCCTTGTCGTCCTTGTTGAGGCCGACGCCGTAGTTCTCCTTGGTGAACGGCTTGCCGACCACCTTGAGCTTGGGGGAGTACTTGGAGGCGTAGCCCTTGAGGATCGCGTCGTCGGTGGTGACCGCGTCGACCTCGCCGGACATCAGCTTCTCGACGCAGGCCGAGTAGGTGTCGAACTGGGTGATCTTCGGGTTGTACTGCTGGATGTTCTTGATCGAGGTCGAGCCGGTGGCGGTGCAGATGTTCTTGCCGCTGACGCTCTCCGGGCCGGTGATCGAGGTGTTGTCGCTCTTCACCAGGAAGTCCTGGCCGGCGATGTAGTACGGGCCGGCGAAGGAGACCGTCTTCTTGCGCTCGTCGTTGATGCTGTAGGTGCCGACGTAGAAGTCGATCTGGCCCTTGGCGATGGCCGGCTCGCGCTGCGAGGAGACCAGGGTCTGCCACTTGATCTGCTGCGGGGTGAAGCCGAGGTCGGCGGCGACCATCTTGGCGATCTCGATGTCGAAGCCGCTGCGGTCGCCGCTGGCGACGTCCTCCCAGCCGAGGTTCGGCTGGTCGGCCTTGGCGCCGATGATCAGCTGGCCGCGCTTCTTGGCCTCGGCGATGACCGGGGAGTCGACCTTGACGTCGGTCTTGACCGTGTAGGTCGGCAGCGCCGGGGCGTTGCTGGCGCTCGCCGCGTTGGAGGAGGCGGGCGTGCCGTCCTTGCCGCAGGCGGCGGTGGCGGTGAGCGCGACGGCACAGAGGGCCACGGCGAGGGTGCGGGAAGTCCTCATGAGGGTTGTTCTCCTGGGGCTGGGCCGCGGCGTCAACCGGGCTCTGGCGTCTGGAAGTCGTGCACGGGCGGGGCCGGTCGGCGCCGTTGCCGGCCGCGGCCCCGCGTGGTCTCGAAGGGTCAGTGGTGGAGGATCTTCGAGAGGAAGTCCTTGGCGCGGTCGGAGCGCGGCGCCGTGAAGAAGGCGTCCGGGGTGTTCTGCTCGACGATCTTCCCGTCGGCCATGAACAGCACCCGGTTGGCGGCGGAGCGGGCGAAGCCCATCTCGTGGGTGACCACGACCATCGTCATGCCGTCGGCGGCCAGTTGGCGCATGACCTCCAGCACCTCGTTGACCATCTCGGGGTCGAGGGCCGAGGTCGGCTCGTCGAAGAGCATCACCTTCGGCTTCATCGCCAGCGCCCGGGCGATCGCCACGCGCTGCTGCTGGCCGCCGGAGAGCTGGGCCGGGTACTTGTCCGCCTGCGCCCCGACGCCGACCCGCTCCAGCAGTTCGCGGGCGGTCTTCACGGCGTGCGAGCGGATCACCTTGCGCACCTTGACCTGGGCGAGAACGACGTTCTCCAGCACGGTCTTGTGCGCGAACAGGTTGAAGCTCTGGAACACCATGCCGACCTCGGCGCGCAGCTTGGCCAGCTCCCGGCCCTCGGCGGGCAGCGGGCGGCCGGACAGCGTGATCGTGCCGGAGTCGATGGACTCCAGCCGGTTGATCGTGCGGCAGAGCGTGGACTTGCCCGACCCGGACGGGCCGATCAGCACCACGACCTCGCCCTGGCTGATCTCCAGGTCGATGTCCTGCAGCACGTGCAGCGCGCCGTAGTGCTTGTTGACCTTGTTCAGCACGACCAGCGGGGCGGCTGCGGGGGTGGAGTCCTCGACCGGCTTCTCGGACATCGCGCCTTGCTCCCTTTTGTGTCGAACTGAGATGGTTCCTGCCTGCCGGAGGAGTCCCAACTCCCTTGGGCGGCAAAGGTGGTACGTATCCGGGAGCCGCGACCGGCGGAGCCGCAGCCCCCGGTGGGCCGACCATAGGAGCGCTGACGGTGCCCCGTCAGCCGATCTGAGCGGAACTTGAGGATCACGAAACGGCCACGCGATCCGTACGTACTGTTCGCGAGTGTGTCGACGGGGCATGTCACAGCGGGAATCCGCACCGGTGCCGGGCGTCCCCCACGAGCCCGGTGCGCGGTCGAACCTGGCGCCCGGCCGCCCGCTGGCCCATACTGCGCAGGACCGGGCCCCGCGCGAACTGGCCCGGTGATCACGTGGGGGAAGGAGGAGAACAGGATGCGACTGCTGCTCGTCGAGGACGACGAACGCGTCGCCGCGGCCCTGGTCGCGGTGCTCGGCCGGCACGGCTTCCAGGTGCGGCACGCCCGCAGCGGGCACGAGGCGCTGGACGCCCTGGTGCCGGACGGCAACGAGCCGTACCGCGTCGTGCTGCTCGACCTCGGGCTGCCCGACCGCGACGGCTTCGAGGTCTGCAGTCGGATCCGGGCCGGCAGCGGGGTGCCGGTCATCATGGTGACCGCGCGCGCCGACATCCGCTCCCGGATCCACGGCCTCAACCTGGGCGCCGACGACTACGTCACCAAGCCGTACGACATGGGCGAGCTGCTCGCCCGCATCCACGCGGTCGCCCGCCGCGGCGCCCAGCCGTCCTCGGTGGCGCTGCCCGCGCCCGACGCCGTACCGCAGCAGCGCGGCCCGCTGGAGTCCCGGGGCATCCGGATCGACCGGGAGCGCCGCCGGGTCAGCGTGGACGGCCGCGATGTGCCGCTCACCCGCAAGGAGTTCGACCTGCTGGCGCTGCTCGCCCAGAGCCCCGGCGTGGTCTACCGCCGCGAGCAGATCTTCAGCGAGGTCTGGCGCAGCGGCTGGGAGGGCAACGGCCGCACCCTGGAGGTGCACATCGGCTCGCTGCGCAACAAGCTCGCGCTGCCGGGCCTGGTCGAGGCCGTGCGCGGCGTCGGCTACCGGCTGATCCCCGACTCCCCGTCCGCCCCCGCGGCCGACCAGGCCCCGTCCGCCCCCGCGGAGCACTGACCGCACGTGCGCACCCGCCTGCTCGGCATCCTGATCGCCCTCATGCTCTGCGTCCTGGCCGCCCTGGGGCTGCCGCTCGCGGCGGCGTTCGCGGCGGCCGAGCAGAGCCGGGTGGTGGTCGACCGGCTCGACGACGCCGCCCGTTTCGCCCAGGACCTGCCCACCTCGGGCGCCGCCGCCCTGGACTCCGCCCGCAAGGCCGACCCGGAGCCCGCCCCGGGCGACCTCAGCCGGCGGCACGCGATCGACGCCGAGGTCCAGCGCTACTACGACCTGTACGGCGTGCGGCTGGGCATCTTCCAGCGCGACGGCATGCCGATCGCGGTGGCGCCGCACGACTGGCGGGTGCCCGCCGTCGGCTGGGGTGCCCAGGCCTTCCAGGAGGCGCTCGACGGGCGGCGCAGCCACAACCCGCCGCAGGTCTGGCCGTGGACCGAGGACCGGACGATCACCGTCGCCGCCCCGGTGGTGCGCGACGGCGACGTGGTCGCGGTGGTGCTCAGCGAGTCCCCGACCGGGGCGCTGCGGGCCCGGGTGCTGCACAAGTGGCTGGTGCTGGCCGGCGGCGAGGCGGCCGCGATGGCCGTCGCCGTGCTGCTGGCCGTCCGGCTCACCGAGTGGGTGCTGCGTCCGGTGCGCACCCTGGACCGGGCCACCCACGACATCGCCACCGGGCAGATGTCCGCGCGGGTCGCCCCCGGCGGCGGACCGCCCGAACTCCAGCGGCTGGCACGGTCGTTCAACGAGATGGCGGACCACGTGGTGCACGCCATGGACCAGCAGAAAGCCTTCGTCGCGGACGCCTCGCACCAGCTGCGCAACCCGCTCTCGGCGCTGCTCCTGCGGGTCGAGGTGCTCGGCCTGGAGCTGCCCGAGGGCCACGAGGAGGAGGTCAGCGGCGTCCGGGAGGAGGGCATCCGGCTGGCCCGGGTGCTGGACGACCTGCTCGGCCTGGCCACCGCCGAGCACGCCCGCCCGGAACCCGAGCAGACCGACCTCGCCCAGCTGACCCTCGCCCGGGTGGACGGCTGGCGGTCGGTGGCCGAGCAGCGCGGGATCGAACTGCGCTGGGACGGTCCGGCGCTGGCGATCGGCATGGCGGACCCGATCGGCTTCGGCTCCGCGCTGGACGCCGTCCTGGACAACGCGCTCAAGTTCGGCCCGGCCGGCAGCCAGGTGCGGCTGCGGGTAGCGGTACGCCGGGACGAGGTCGCGGTGACCGTCAGCGACGCCGGGCCGGGGCTGACCGAGGACGAGCTGTCCCGGGCCGGGGACCGGTTCTGGCGTAGCGCGCGGCACCAGAACGTGGACGGCTCCGGGCTGGGCCTGTCGATCGCCCGCACCCTGCTGACGGCCGGCGGCGGCTCGCTCGGCTTCGCCCCGGTCAAGCCGACCGGGCTGGCGGTGACCCTGGCGGTGCCGAGGCCGGAGCGGCCGTAGCAGCCGGAGCGGCCTCAGCAGCCCTGGCCGCCCTGGCAGGGCGCCTCAGGGCTTCACCGAGTCAGGGCTTCACCGAGCGGTAGTAGCGCGCCGCGCCCTCGTGCAGCGGGAGCGGGTCGGTGTAGACGGCGGTGCGCAGGTCGACCAGCTGGGCGGCGTGCACCTGGGCGCCGATCTGGTCCCGGCTGTCGATCACCGCTCGGGTCATGCCCTCGACCAGGCCCGGGTCCACGTCGTCCCGGGTGACCAGCAGGTTGGGGACGGCCATGGTGGCCACGGCGTCTTTGGGCTCGGCGTTCGGGTAGGTGCCCTTGGGCATGGTGGCCGCCCGGTAGGAGTCCACGCCGCCGCCCTCCGCCTTGTGCAGCGCCTCTGAGAGGTCGGCCAGCGGGACGATCCGGATCCGCATGTGGTCGGAGAGGTCGGTGAGCGCGCTGGTCGGCAGGCCGCCGGACCAGAAGAAGGCGTCTATCCTGCCCTCGCGCAGCTCGTCGGAGCCGTCGCTGACGCCGCCCGGCACCGGCGTTATGTCGTGGTCCGGGTCCAGGCCGGCCGCGGTCAGCAGCCGCCTGGTCACCAGGTTCACCCCGGACTGCGGCAGGCCGACGCCGACCCGGAGGCCCTTGAGGTCGGCGGTGCGGCGCACCGTGGAATCCGCCGGGACGATCAGCTGCAGGTAGTCGTCGTACAGCCGGGCGATCGCCCGCAGCCGGTCCTTGCCGGGCCCCTGGTATTCGGCGACCGCGTCGGCGGTGGCGATGGCGAAGGTGTCCTGCCCGCTGATCACCCGGGCGAGGTTGTCCACCGAGCCCTCGGAGCTGTCCAGGGCCAGCCGCACCCCCGGCATGGTCCGCGAGACGTGGCCCTGCAGCAGCTGCCCGTACCGGTCGTAGACCCCGCGCGGGACACCGGTCGCGAAGCGGGTCTCCCCGCGCGGGTACCCCGGCGAGCGGGCCGCCGACAGCCACCAGCCGCCCAGTCCGGCGACCAGCAGCACCAGCACCAGCACCGTCCGCCACAACGGGCTGCGGGCCGCGCGGCGGACGGCGGCGCCGAGACGTGACGGATCGGTGGGGGTCATATGCAGGGATACTGCCAGGCGCTCCCGCCGAACGGGAGGGGAACGGCGGGTGGAAAGCTCCGGAGCCGCCGTGACGTAGATCCGGGAAATGGCGGCTCGCGGCTGCCCGTACCCTGGTCTGGTGAGCGGTGAGAGCGGATTGAAGAGCTACAAGGTCGTCACGCACGGCTGTCAGATGAACGTCCACGACTCCGAGCGGCTGTCCGGCCTGCTGGAGGACGCGGGGTACGTCAAGGCCGGGCCCGAGGGCGACCCGGACCTGGTCGTGTTCAACACCTGTGCGGTGCGCGAGAACGCCGACAACAAGCTGTACGGCAACCTCGGGCAGCTCGCGCCGGTCAAGAGCCGCCACCAGGGCATGCAGATCGCCGTCGGCGGCTGCCTGGCCCAGAAGGACCGCGAGTCCATCGTCAAGCGCGCTCCGTGGGTCGACGTGGTGTTCGGCACCCACAACATCGGGCACCTGCCGGCGCTGCTGGAGCGGGCCGCGGTCGAGCGCAGGGCCCAGGTCGAGATCCTGGAGTCGTTGGAGACCTTCCCCTCCACGCTGCCCACCCGCCGGGAGTCCGCGTACGCGGCCTGGGTCGCCATCTCGGTCGGCTGCAACAACACCTGCACCTTCTGCATCGTCCCCGCGCTGCGCGGCAAGGAGGAGGACCGCCGCCCCGGCGACGTCCTCGCCGAGATCGAGGCGCTGGTGGACGAGGGCGTCATCGAGGTGACCCTGCTCGGCCAGAACGTCAACGCCTACGGCTCCGACCTGGGCGACCGCGAGGCCTTCTCCAAGCTGCTGCGCGCGGCCGGGCAGATCGAGGGCCTGGAGCGGATCCGCTTCACCTCGCCGCACCCGCGGGACTTCACCGACGACGTGATCGCCGCGATGGCCGAGACCCCGAGCGTGATGCACCAGCTGCACATGCCGCTGCAGTCCGGCTCGGACCGCGTCCTCAAGGCGATGCGCCGCTCCTACCGGCAGGACCGGTTCCTCGGGATCATCCGCAAGGTCCGCGAGGCGATGCCGGACGCGGCCATCTCGACCGACATCATCGTGGGCTTCCCCGGCGAGACCGAGGAGGACTTCGAGGAGACGATGCACGTCGTCCGCGAGGCCCGCTTCACCAACGCCTTCACCTTCCAGTACTCCAAGCGCCCCGGCACCCCCGCCGCGGACATGGCGGACCAGGTGCCCAAGGAGGTCGTCCAGGCCCGCTACGACCGGCTGATCGCCCTCCAGGAGGAGATCTCCTGGGACGAGAACAAGAAGCAGGTCGGCCGCACCCTGGAGATCCTGGTCGCCGAGGGCGAGGGCAAGAAGGACGACAGGACCCAGCGCCTCTCCGGCCGCGCCCCCGACAACCGGCTGGTGCACTTCACCAAGCCCGAGGAGCCGGTGCGCCCGGGCGACGTGGTGACCGTCGAGATCACCTACGCCGCCCCGCACCACCTGCTGGCCGAGGGCCCCACCCTCGCGGTGCGGCGTACCCGGGCCGGCGACGCCTGGGAGAAGCGCCAGGCCAAGCCGGCCGACAAGCCGGCGGGCGTCATGCTCGGCCTGCCCGGCATCGGCGCCCCGGCGCAGCTGCCGCTGGCCGCCCCGGCGGGCGGCGCCTGCTGCGGCGACTGACCGGCGGGCGGCGACTGACTCGCGTGCCGTGACAGCGGCCCGGCCGGAGCTCCGGCCGGGCCGTTCGGCTTCCCGGCTAGAGTGATCGGCATGCTGGTAGCCGCCGCCGTGTGCCCCTGTCCGCCGCTGCTCGTCCCCGAGGTCGCCGCCGGGGCCGCGCCCGAGCTGGACGGGCTGCGCGCCGCCTGTGACGACGCGCTGGCGGCGCTGGTCGCGGCCGGGCCGCAGTTGGTCGTGGCGGTCGGCGCCGGGCCGGAGGCCGAGGTGTGGACCGAGGGCGGGGCCGGCTCCTTCCACCGCTACGGGGTGCCGCTGGTCGCCAAGCTGCCCGGCGGGCGGGTCGAGGGCCCGGAGCTGGCGCCCTCGCTGACCGTCGGCGCCTGGCTGCTGGAGCGCGCCGGTGTGACCCTGCCGACGCACGCCTGCGCGGTGCCCGCCGACGCCCCCGCCGACCGGATGCTCGGGCTCGGCCAGGGCCTGGCCGGCCTCGCCGACCGGGTCGCCCTGCTGGTGCTCGGCGACGGCAGCGCCTGCCGTTCGCTGAAGGCGCCCGGCTACCTGGACGAGCGGGCCGAGGGCTACGACGCCGCCGTGGCCGCCGCCCTCGGCTCGGCCGACCTGCCCGCCCTGGCCGGCCTGGACCCGGCGCTGGCCGCCGAGCTGAAGGCCGAGGGCCGGGCGCCCTGGCAGGTGCTGGCCGGCGCCGCGGAGGGCGCCGGCCTCACCGGGCGGCTGGGCTACCAGGACGCGCCGTACGGGGTCGGGTACTTCGTGGCGTCCTGGAGCTGACCGCCGCTACGACTACGACTACGACTACGGCTGCGGGGGTCGGGGGGCCTGGCCCTCCCCGCCCTCCGGCTTCGGCTTGTGGGCGAAGTCGCCCACCGCGTCCTTGGCCTTGTCGGCGCCGTGCTCGATCTTGTCGCTGTACTTGCCCTTGGTGGCCTTGTCGATCGCGCCGCCGGCCTTGTCGACCATGTGCTCGATCTGGTCGCTGTGCTTGCCCGCGAGCTCGCTGGCCTTCTCCTTGAGCTCCTCGGCCTTGCCCTTGAGGTTGTCCATCAGACCCATGGTGATCTCCTTCTTTCCCTGTCTCCCGCACAACGCGTCCGACCGGCAAAGAGTTCGCAAAGCCGGGTCGGGGTGGAAACGGCCGGAGACCGTCCGGGAACCAGTCACATCCTCGCGCAGTCGGCGGCGGGCGGCAGCCCGTCCCCGACCCCGGCGGCGGTTTGGGAGACTGGAGCGGTGAGCAGCTCCCGTGTGATCAGCATCGTCGGCGCGACCGCCGCCGGAAAGTCCGACCTGGCCGTCGCCATCGCCCGCAGCCTCGGCGGCGAGGTGATCAACACCGACTCGATGCAGCTGTACCGGGGCATGGACATCGGCACCGCGAAGCTGACCATGGCCGAGCGCGGGGGAGTGCCGCACCACCTGATGGACGTCTGGGACGTCACCGAGGCCGCCAGCGTCGCCGAGTACCAGCGGCTGGCCCGGGCCGAGATCGACCGGCTGCTCGCGGCCGGGCGCACCCCCGTCCTGGTCGGCGGCTCCGGGCTGTACGTCCGGGCCGCGATCGACGAGATGGAGTTCCCCGGCACCGACCCGCGGGTGCGCGCCCGGCTGGAGGCCGAACTGGAGCAGGGCGGCCCGTACGCGCTGCACCGGCGGCTGGCCGAGCTGGACCCGGCGGCCGCCGAGGCGATCCTGGTCGGCAACGGGCGGCGGATCGTCCGGGCGCTGGAGGTCATCGAGATCACCGGGCAGCCGTTCACCGCCAACCTGCCGAGCAACACCGCGGTGTACGAGGCGGTGCAGATCGGCGTCGCCGTGCCGCGACCCGAGCTGGACGAGCGGATCGCGCTGCGGGTCGACCGGATGTGGGAGGCCGGGCTGCTGGACGAGGTGCGGGCGCTGGAGCGGGTCGGGCTGCGGGAGGGCCGGACCGCCTCCCGGGCGCTCGGCTACCAGCAGGTGCTGGACCACTTCGCCGGCGAGTGCACCGAGGACGAGGCACGGGCCGAGACCGTCCGGGCCACCAAGCGCTTCGCCCGCCGCCAGGAGTCCTGGTTCCGCCGGGACGACCGCATCCACTGGCTCTCCCGACCGGCCGGTACCGACCCCGTCGAGCTGCTGGAACACTCCCTCGAACTGATCGGCCGTCAGGGAGTTCCGGCCGCATAGGTGCTGTTCCGGCCAATTCGGCGGTGCACCTGCGCGCGCAGGCGACCGTGCAGGACGAACCGGGGGTCACGGCCCGATCACGTGATGGCCACGGATCACCCGAGGACCCCGGTCAGGCCCCGAACGCCCCCTCTGGACATGCCATCATCGATGCCATAAGGGTCGGCCCGCGCGGGTCGGCCGTGCCCGGCCGCGAGTCCGCTCGTGTCGAACTGTCAGGGGAGGCCGTGTGTCGACGGGTACCGGCCCCGAATCCGGCCAGAGCGGGAGCGTCACCGCACCGGCCGAGCAGTTCGACGAGTCGACGAGGGGGGACCTCCCCGTGCTGACCGGCCTGGAGGCACCGACCTCGTACGCGGCCGCGGTGCCCGCACTGGACACCCGCACCCCGCCGGACGCCGCGGTGCACGAGCGGGAGATCCGGCCGCTGCGCCGGCTCCGCTGGTGGCAAACCCTGCCGATCGCCCTGCTCGGCACCCTCGGCTCGCTGATGTTCGCCTTCCCGCTCGCCTTCGGCTCGGCCGGGGCGCGGGCCACCATGGTCGGGATGCTCGGGCTGCTGTTCACCGCCGCCTCGGTCGGCTGGGGCGCGATGGCCGCCCGGCACGCCGGCTACAAGTGGCCGGGGCTGCCGCGCCGGGGCTCCGGGCGGCGGGCCGGCTGGAAGGCCATCGTGGTCTACACCCTGATCGCGCTGGCCGCCTGCGCGCTCGCGGTGTGGCGGGTCGCCTACCTGCGCTGAGGACGTCGCCCGGGCCCGGCCGGCTGCGGGGCCGTCCGCCCCGAGCCGTGGGGTCGGAGTGCCCGGCGGCGAGCGGGCGGGCATCAGTACCATCGGTGGGGTGAGCGCATCCTCTCCTCAGCAGGCCGGCCTCCCCTTCTTCAAGGGGCACGGCACCCAGAACGACTTCGTGATCGTGCCCGACCCGGACGGGGTGCTGGAGATCGGCCCGGAGGCCGTCGCCGCGCTCTGCGACCGGCGGGCCGGCATCGGCGGCGACGGGCTGCTGCGCGTGGTGCGGGCGGCCGCCGACCCGGCCGCCGCGAGCCAGGCCGACCGGGCCGAGTGGTTCATGGACTACCGCAACTCCGACGGCAGCATCGCCGAGATGTGCGGCAACGGCCTGCGGGTGTTCGCCCGCTTCCTGGTCGAGGCCGGCCTGGCGAAGCCCGGTGAGCTGGCGATCGCCACCCGCTCCGGGGTGCTCACCGCGACGGTCGCGGAGGACGCCGCGGACGGCACGCCCGGCGACGTCACCATCGACATGGGCCGGGCCCGGCTGCCCGGACCGGACGGCATCGAGGTGGCCGTCGGCGAGCGGCGCTGGCCCGCCCTGAACGTCAACATGGGCAACCCGCACGCGGTGGCCTTCGTGGAGAGCCTGGACCACGCCGGGGATCTCTTCGGTGCGCCGCTCACCAGCCCCGAGGGCGCCTACCCGGAGGGTGTCAACGTCGAGTTCGTGGTGGACCGGGGCCCGCGGCACGTGGCGATGCGGGTGTACGAGCGCGGCTCCGGCGAGACCCGCTCCTGTGGCACCGGCGCCTGCGCCGTCGCGGTGGCGGCGATCCGCCGGGACGGCGTGGACCCGGCGGTCACCGGTGCGGCGGTCTCGTACACGGTGGACGTGCTGGGCGGTCGGCTGGTCATCACCGAGCACCCGGACGGCCGGGTGGAGATGACCGGGCCGGCGGTCATCGTGGCCGAGGGACGGCTGGACGCGCGCTGGTGGGAGTCGCTGAGCCGGTAGCGGCGCCCCGGTTTGCCCAATTCGTACGGTGACGAATCCCCCCGATCGGGTGATACCGGTCGCGGACGGGAATCACGGCGTCGCGGAACGTGCTCTGCTCGGTAGCATGGACCACCGGGTCACCCCACGGGGAGGGGCCGCACCCGGCGACGTTGCCGGAGGTGCCGATGACCATCGAAGCCGGGCAGCCCCCCATCACGGGGCAGCCGACGAGCGCACGGCAGGGCGGGGCCAGGAGGCCCCTCGGGGAGCTCGGCCGGGCCGCCCTCGGCCGGGCCGGGCGGGCCGCCCTGCTGGCCACCGGCCGGCCGCCGGTGCCGGACGCCCTGGAACCGCTGGTCCAGGTGCACCGACGGCACCATCCGCAGGCCGACCTCGCCCTGCTGTCCCGGGCGTACCGGCTGGCCGAGGCCAGCCACCGCGGCCAGAAGCGCAAGAGCGGTGAGCCGTACATCACCCACCCGCTGGCCGTCACCATGATCCTGGCCCAACTCGGCGCCGGGACGACCACCTTGGTCGCCTCGCTGCTCCACGACACCGTCGAGGACACCGAGTTGACGCTGGACCAGGTGAGCGCCGGGTTCGGGCCCGAAGTCGCCTACCTGGTCGACGGGGTGACCAAACTGGAGAAGGTCGACTTCGGCGCCGCCGCCGAGGCCGAGACCTTCCGCAAGATGCTGGTCGCCACAGGGGACGACGTCCGGGTGATGGTGATCAAGCTCGCCGACCGGCTGCACAACATGCGCACCATCCGGCACATGAAGCCGGCCAGCCAGGTGCGGATCGCCAAGGTCACCCGGGACGTGCTGATCCCGCTGGCCGAGCGGCTGGGCATCCAGGTGCTCAAGGCGGAGCTGGAGGACATCGTCTTCGCCACCCTGCACCCCGAGGAGCACGCCCGCACCCGCGGCCTGATGGCCGGCCACGAGGCCGAGCCGGACGCCCTGCTGGAGCCCTTCGCCCGGCAACTGGCCCGCCAGCTGGCCGAGACCGGGGTCGCCGCCGAGGTGACGGTACGGCCCCGGCACTGCGTCTCGCTGCACCGGGTGCTGCTCAAGCGGGCCGCCGCGCCGGGCCGGGACGGGCGGCCGCAGGAGCCCCAACCGGCCGACTTCGGGCGGCTGTTGGTGGTGGTCGAGGAGAACGCCGACTGCTACGCGGTGCTCGGCGAGCTGCACACCTGCTGGACGCCGCTGCCCGGCGAGTTCAAGGACTTCGTGGCCGCCCCCAAGTTCAACCTCTACCAGTCGCTGCACACCGCCGTCGCGCTGGACGGCGGCGCGGTGGTCGAGGTGCTGGTGCGGACCCGGCGGATGCACGAGGTGGCCGAGACCGGGGTGGTCGCGCTCGGCGACCCGTCCCCGGCCGGCCCGGCCCAGGACGCCGACGAGCTGGACCGCACCGACCCGGCCCGGCCCGGCTGGCTCAGCCGGCTGCTGGAGTGGCAGCAGGAGACCCCCGACCCGGACGCCTTCTGGTCCGCGCTCACCGCCGACCTGGCCGGCGACCGCGAGATCACCGTGGTGACGGAGAACGGCGAAACGCTTCAGCTGAGGGCCGGGGCCAGCTGCGTGGACGCCGCCTACCTGCTCGGCGAGGAGACCGGCCACCGATGTATCGGCGCCCGGGTCAACGGCCGGCTCACCGCGCTGTCCACCGTGCTGCGGGACGGGGACGTGCTCGCGGTGCTCACCGAGAGCCTCCCGGTCGGCGGCGGGGTGCAGCCGTCCGGCCCCTCGCCCGAGTGGCTGGCGCACGCCCGCACCCCGGCCGCCCGGCTGGCCATCGAGCGCTGGCTGGCCGACCACCCGGCCCGGCTGCCGGTGGTGCGCACCGGCCCGGCCGCCGGCCAGCCCGCCCCGCCCGCGCACCGGCCGGGCGAGCGCCGGACCGCCCCGGTGGCGGTGGCCGGCCGGCCCGGGGCGCCGGTGAGGCTCGCCCGCTGCTGCACGCCCGTCCCCCCGGACGAGGTGGCCGGCTACCCGATCCGCGGCGGCGCCGTGGCCGTGCACCGCACCGCCTGCCCGGCCGGGCAGCGGCTGCGCGCGGACGGACGGGCCGAGCTGGAGGTCCGCTGGCGGCAGGAGGACGCCCCGGCGGCCGGGCACCGGGTGACCCTGCGGGCCGAGGCGCTGAACCGGCCCCGGCTGCTCGCCGACCTCACCGCGGCGATCTCCGCCGCGGGCGTCGGCATCGTCTCCGCCGAGGTCGAGCCGCCGCAGGAGCTGCGGGTCCGGCACACCTACACCGTGGAGCTGCCCGAGCCGGGCGCGCTGCCGGCCCTGATGCGGGCGATGCTCAGGGTCTCCGGGGTGTACGACGTGAGCCGGCCGCACGCCCCGGAGGGGACCCGGACCCGCGAGGGCGCGACGCGCTCCCCGGAAGGGCGCCCGGCCCGGCACTCCGGGGGAAATGGGGATGACCGGCCCGTGTCCGGCGTGCGACCATCGTGGGGAATTCACGGCCGGTCCACGGCGTTCTCAGGGCACAGGAGCCCGGGTGAGATCCAGGGGTCCTCGCCGAAGCCACCCAGCGACCAAAGGACAGAATGACCTCCACGTTCGACACCCGCGACCACGCCGACGCCCCGCGCCGCCTCGACGGTCTGCGGGCGGAAGCCCTCATGGACGAGGACCACGCGGCCATCGACGAGGACCTCGGCCACAGCTACGACGGCGACCAGTACGACCGCAGTGAGCGCGCAGCCCTGCGCCGGGTCGCCGGTCTCTCCACCGAACTCCAGGACGTCACCGAGGTCGAGTACCGCCAGCTCCGCCTGGAGCGCGTGGTGCTCGTCGGCGTCTGGACCGACGGCACCCTGGAGGAGGCGGAGAACTCGATGGCCGAGCTCGCCGCGCTCGCCGAGACGGCCGGCTCCGAGGTCCTGGACGGCGTCATCCAGCGCCGGGACAAGCCCGACGCGGCCACCTACATCGGCTCCGGCAAGGCGCAGGAGCTGCGCGACATCGTCGCCGCCACCGGCGCCGACACCGTGGTCTGCGACGGTGAGCTCACCCCCGGCCAGCTGATCCACCTGGAGGACGTGGTCAAGGTCAAGGTCGTCGACCGGACGGCCCTGATCCTGGACATCTTCGCCCAGCACGCCAAGTCCCGGGAGGGCAAGGCGCAGGTCTCGCTCGCGCAGATGCAGTACATGCTGCCGCGCCTGCGCGGCTGGGGTCAGTCGCTGTCCCGGCAGATGGGTGGCGGTGGCTCCGGCTCCTCGGGCGGCGGCATGGCCACCCGTGGTCCCGGTGAGACCAAGATCGAGACCGACCGGCGCCGGATCCGCGAGAAGATGGCGAAGCTCCGCAAGGAGATCGCCGACATGAAGAAGGGCCGCGACACCAAGCGCCAGGAGCGCAAGCGCCACCAGGTGCCGTCCGTGGCCATCGCCGGTTACACCAACGCCGGCAAGTCCTCCCTGCTCAACCGGCTCACCGGCGCGGGCGTACTGGTGGAGAACGCGCTGTTCGCCACCCTGGACCCGACCGTGCGCCGGGCCCAGACCCCGAGCGGGCGGCTCTACACCCTGGCGGACACCGTCGGCTTCGTCCGGCACCTGCCGCACCACCTGGTCGAGGCCTTCCGCTCGACCATGGAGGAGGTCGCCGACGCGGACCTCATCCTGCACGTGGTGGACGGCTCGCACCCCGAGCCGGAGACCCAGCTGGCCGCCGTCCGCGAGGTCATCGTCTCGGTCGACGCGCAGAACGTGCCGGAGATCGTGGTGATCAACAAGGCGGACGCCGCCGACCCGCACGTGCTGCAGCGCCTGCTGCGCCGCGAGCCGCACGCCATCGTGGTGTCGGCCCGCAGCGGCGCCGGCATCGAGGAGCTGCTGAAGCTCATCGACGACGAGCTGCCGCGCCCCGCCGTCGAGGTGCGGGCCCTGGTGCCCTACACCCAGGGCGCCCTGGTCTCCCGGGTGCACAAGGAGGGCGAGCTGCTCGGCACCGAGCACACCGCCGACGGCACGTTGCTGCACGCCAAGGTGCCGGCCGAGCTGGCCGCCGAGCTGGAGCACTTCACGGTCGCCCTGCAGGGCTGACCGGTCTGCCCCGTTAGCCCCCGGACGTCCGCGTCCGGGGGCTACTTCACGTTCTTGACGAAGTAGTCGAAGGCCTGCTTCGCCTGGTCCTGGAGCGACGGTCCGGCCAGGTAGCCCGCCGGGGCGCGGTTGCCGACCGAGCTGACGCTGACCAGGTTGGGCTTGCCGTCCTTGGTGATGAACCAGCCGCCGCCACCCGCGCCGCCGGTCATGGTGCAGCCGATCACGTACATCGGCGGCCGGGCCCGGTCGAAGGAGAGCAGGCCCGGCGCGGCGGCGGACTCACAGCGCTGCAGCTCCAGGCCGTCGAAGGGCCGCTCGACCGGGTAGCCGTAGGCGGTGGCCGAGGTGACCTGCTCGCGCGGGGCGTTGAACCAGACCGGCACGGACCCGCCGACCGCCTCCTCCAGGGACGGGCCGGAGCCGGACTCGCCGCGCACCCGGACGATCCCGTAGTCGTACTGGTCGTGGGCGCCGACGCCGTCCTCCTGCAGCCAGGTCGGTGACACCAGCGCGCGCACCGCCGTCCAGCGGCCGTACGGGGCGGCCTGCTGGTCGCCGGAGGGCTTGCCGCGGGCCGCCCGGCCGTCCCGGTTGCCCGCCTGTCCGTCCCGGTTGAAGGCGGGCACGAAGACCAGGTTCTTCACCCAGCCGCCGCCCTTGCCGTCGTGCAGGCAGTGCGCGGCGGTGTAGACCAGGTTGCTCCGGCCCGGGTTGAGCGGGTCGGCGACCACCGTGCCGGAGCAGACCGCGTCGCCCTGGGGCGTGGTCATCAGCAGCTTGCCGACCACGGCGGAGTCCGGGCCGTACGGGTGCGGCTGCGCCGTGGCCGGGACGGGGGAGGGCGGGGCGTCGCGCTGGACGGCGGCCGGTGCGGGGGCGGTCAGCGAGTACTCGGGGGTCGGGCGGGCCTTGGCGGCCTCCACCCGGGCGGTCGTCCAGTAGCCCGGGGCCGTCTGGTTGGTGAAGCCGCTGTCGGCGACGTACCGGGTCCAGTCCTCCAGCTTCCAGCCGCCGAGGTCACCCACGCTGGTCGGGGCGGCCTTGGGCAGTGCCGCGGGCGGGGCGGCGGGGGCGCCGGGGCCGTCCGGGCCGCAGGCGGCCGCGGTGAGCGTCAGGGCGGCGAGCAGCGCGGCGCCGGCCGTGGCGGCCCGCCGTCCCCTGATGCCCGTGGTGCTGGTGGTGCTGATGGTGCTGATGGTGCGCAAGCTGAGGTGCCCCCGTGGTGGTGCCGGTCACTGCTTCTTGGAGATCCAGTCCAGGGCCTGCTTGGCGACCGTCTCCAGGTACGGGCCGCTCAGCGAGGTGTGCTCCTGGGTGCCGATCGAGGTGTTGCTGACCAGCGCCGTCCTCCCGTCCGGCATGGTGGCGAACCAGCCGCCGCCGCTGGCGCCCTGGGTCATGTTGCAGCCGATGGTCAGCATGGACGGGCGCTTGGCGTCGAAGGACAGTCGGGTGGGCTTGCCGCCGTCGCACTTGTAGAGCTCCTGGCCGTCGAACGGCTTGACCAGCGGGTAGCCGGCGGCCGAGACCTTGAGCTGGTCGCGGGGCGCGTCGAACCAGACCGGGACGGCCGAACCGACCGTCTCCTCCAGGGACTTGCCGGTGTCGTTCTGGTTGTGCACGCGCATCACGGCGAAGTCGTACTGGTTGGCGGCGTCACCGGTCGGGCCGCCCTCGACCATCCACTGCGGGGAGGTGACGACCTGGTCGGCCCACCAGGTGCCGAGCGGGGCCAGCTCGGACAGCGGGGCCTTCTTGCCGCCGCTGGAGGCACCGGAGTTGTTGTAGGCGGGGACGAACACCAGGTCCTTGTAGAAGTCGCCGCCCTTGCCCTCGTGCACGCAGTGCGCCGCCGTCCAGACCAGGTTGCTCTTGCCCGGGTGCTGGGGGTCGGCGATCACCGTCGCCGAGCAGTTGCCCCGGCCGCCCTGGGCGGAGAAGAACACCTTCCCGGAGGGCTGCTTGAGGTACGGGCGGGGCACCTGGACGGCCTTGACCACCGGCGGCTCGGGGTCGGTCACCCCGTCGGCGGCGGCCGGCTTGGCGGTGGGCGGGGCCGGGTCGGCGGGCTTGGCGTCGCCCATCTTGTCCGGGTTCCAGAAGTCCTTCACCACCGGGTTGTTGAAGACGTGCTTGGACGCCCACTTGTCCCAGTCGTCGAACTTCCACTTCTTCAGGTCGTCCCAGCTCTTCGGCAGGCCCTCCAGCAGGCTGGTCGGCAGACCGGACGGCAGGGTGATGCCGCCGATGACACCGCCGGGGGTGGCGCTCGCCTGCGTGCTGGGCGGCGGCGCCGCCGCGGTCCTGTCGCCGCCCGCCGGGCCGTCCGGTCCGCAGGCGCTGACGGCCAGCAGCGTTCCGGTGACCAGGGCGGCGGCGAGGGCTGACCGGTGGATCGATGGCATCGGTGCGTTTCCCCCTGTACGCGATGGGATGGTGTCGGGCCGGGCTTCGGTGCGGCGGCTCGCCGCCCTGGAGTCTTCCATCGCGGTACAGGACGGCGGCAGTCGCCCCCCGGGTTCCTGGGCTGACCGGAGGTCACCGATCCGTGATGCCGGACCGGCCCCTTCGTTGGCACAGCAGGGCCGCCCCGCCCGGTGGCGCACTATCCCCGATCTTCACCCGGACGAGTGAGCGGTCCTTGTGATCAACCGTCAGGGATAGGTAACCCTTACCTGACGCGACGGTGCGAGCGCCCGCCGACCCCCTCCACCACCAGCGCGCGTCCGCACCCCCACGCGCACCAAGGAGCAGCCTTGAGCACCGCCCTCACCGGAGCCCCGCCCGTACCGCCGCCGTCCACGGACTCCCGCCCCGAGCCGAAGGACACGTCGGCGCCGGAGGTGACGAGCGACCAGCGAGTTCAGGACCGAGGAGGGCAGGTGCCGGACCGTGAACACCCCGACGCGGGCGCGGAACACCGGCCCGGGCCCGACCCGCTGCTGCACCCCGACCCCGGCGTCGCCGCCGAACAGGCCGCCCTGGAAGCCCTGTTGCGCTGCTGGGCGCGGGAGACCGGCGCCCGCCCCGGACCGGACGGCCGACTGCGGATCGACGTCCTCGGCGGCGCCGCCCGGCTCACCGCGCCGGTCCGCTACTGGTCCCCCGGCGGCTGGCACCGCTTCGGCCCGGCCGCCCTCTCGGCCGGGGACAGCACCGCCGCGGCCCCGGTGGACGCCGTCACCGCCGCCGCCCTGCTCGCCGCCGCGGCCGCCGACCGGCCCGACCCCGGACAGGTCGCCGACCTCGCCGCCAGGGTCGCCGACTCGGTCGTGCGCACCGCCGAGATCCTCACCCACCACCGCACCGCCGCCGCACCCGGCGGACCGGAACGCTCGCACTTCCTCGCCGCCGAACAGTCCCTGCTGCTCGGCCACCCACTGCACCCCACCCCGAAGAGCCGCGACGGCCTCGGCCCGGCCCAGAGCGCCGCCTACTCGCCCGAACTCCACGGCAGCTTCCAGGTCCACTGGTTCGCCGTGGACCGCACCCTGCTCGCGGCCGGCTCGGCCGTCGCCCGGAGCGCCGACCGGATCACCGCCGACCTGCTCGGCGGCCAAGCCACCCTGCCGCCCGGCACCGCCGCCCTGCCGCTGCACCCCTGGCAGGCCCGCGAACTCGCCCACCGCCCGGCCGTCGCCGCCCTGCTCGCCGACGGGCTGCTGCACGACCTCGGACCGGCCGGCGAACCCTGGAACCCCACCTCCTCGGTGCGCACCGTCTACCGGCCCGGCACCCCGTGGATGCTCAAGCTCTCGCTCGGCCTGCGGATCACCAACTCCCGCCGGGAGAACCTGCGCAAGGAACTCCACCGCGGCCTGGAGGTGCACCGGCTGCTGGAGAACGGCCTCGCCGCCGAATGGCGGGCCGCCCACCCCGGCTTCGACATCGTCCGGGACCCGGCCTGGATCGGCGTCGACCACCCCGCACTCGGCGACCCCGGCGGACTGGACACCGTGCTGCGCGCCCAGCCCTTCGCGCCCACCCAGCGCGCGCTGTGCGTGGCCGGGCTGGTCGCCGAACAGCCGCGCGGCACCGGCGCCACCGTGCCGTCCGCGCTCGGCGACACCCTGCGCGCGCTCGCCGCCCGCACCGGGCGCCCGCTGCGCACCGTGGCCGCCGAATGGTTCCTGCGCTACCTGGAGGCCGTCGTCCTGCCCGTCCTCTGGCTGGACGGACGCGGCGGCATCGCCCTGGAGGCGCACCAGCAGAACAGCATCGTCCTGCTGGACGCCGAGGGCTGGCCCAGCGGCGGCCGGTACCGCGACAACCAGGGCTACTACTACCGGGAGAGCGCCGCCGACCGGCTCACCGCCCGGCTGCCCGGACTCGGCGCGGAGAGCGACACCTTCCTGCCGGACGCCGTCATCGACCACCACTTCGCGTACTACCTCGGCATCAACCACGTGCTCGGGCTGATCGGCGCCTTCGGCTCCCAGGGGCTCGCCGACGAGACGGTGCTGCTGGCCGGGCTGCGCCGGTTCCTGGCCGGCCCGCGGGCGGCCGCCACCGGTTCGGCGCTGCCCGCCCTGCTGCTGGACGCGCCCACCCTGCCCTGCAAGGCCAACCTGCTCACCCGGATCAACGGCCTGGACGAGCTGGTCGGCCCGGTCGCCACCCAGTCCGTGTACGTGGACATCCCCAACCCGGTGGCGGGGGCCCGATGACGGAGGACCTGGCCGGGTGGGGCGAAGTCCCCACCCCGGCGGGCCGGTTCCGGCTCGACCCGGTCCGGCTGCCGGAACACCTGGAGCTGCTCACCGGGTGGATGAACGACCCCGAGGTCGACGAGTTCTGGGCGCTGGCCGGGCCGCCCACCGTCACCGAACGGCACCTGCGGGCCCAACTGGACGGCGACGGACGCAGTGTGCCCTGCCTCGGACTGCTCGACGGCGAGCCGATGAGCTACTGGGAGGTCTACCGCGCCGACCTCGACCCGCTCGCCGCCCACTACCCGGCCCGGCCGCAGGACACCGGCCTCCACCTGCTGCTCGGCCCGGCCACCAGCCGGGGCCGCGGCCTCGGGGCCCAGCTGCTCGGCGCCCTGGCCGAGTTGATCCTCCGCCGGAGACCGGGCTGCGAGCGGGTGGTGGCCGAACCGGACGTCCGCAACCGGCGCTCGGTCCGGGCCTTCGAGCGGGCCGGGTTCCGGGCCGCCGCCGAACTCGACCTGCCCGACAAGCGCGCCGCCCTGATGGTCCGCGACCGAGACCTACTCCCCGCCTAGGACATTCTGTGGACACCTCGACACCCCCTTCGCACCCCGGGCCGCACGACCCGCCGTACGACCCGCCGCACGACCCGCCGTACGACCTGCTGGGCGTCGGCATCGGCCCGTTCAACCTCTCGCTCGCCGCCCTCGCCGAGCCCGTACCCGGCCTGAGCACGCTCTTCTGCGACCAGCGCCCCGAATTCCGCTGGCACCACGGCATGCTGGTCGACGGCGCCCGGATGCAGGTGCCCTTCCTCGCCGACCTGGTCTCGCTGGTGGACCCGACCAACCCGTGGTCCTTCCTCAACTACCTGCGCGCCCAGGACCGGCTGTTCCCGTTCTACTTCGCCGAACGCTTCCAGCTGCCCCGCCGGGAGTACGACCACTACTGCCGCTGGGCCGCCGACCGGCTGCCCAACTGCCGCTTCGGCACCGAGGTCACCGCCCTGCACCGGGACGGCCCGCTGTTCCGGGCCGAACTGACCGACACCGCGACCGGGCGGCGCAGCACCGTACGGGCCCGCAACCTCGCGCTCGGCGTCGGCACCCGGCCCGTGCTGCCCGAGGCCTTCGCCGCCCTCGCCGACCACCCGCGGGCCTTCCACTCCGCCGAGTACCTGGACCGCCGCGAGGACCTGACCGGCGCCCGGGACATCACCGTGATCGGCAGCGGACAGTCCGGCGCCGAGGTCTTCCTCGACCTGCTCCGCCGCCACGAGGGCGACGGCGTCCGGCTGCGCTGGCTCACCCGCACCAGGGCCCTCGCGCCCATGGAGTACTCCAAGCTCGGCCTGGAACACTTCACCCCCGACTACACCCGCTACTTCCACGGCCTGCCCGGGCCCGTCCGGGACGCCCTGGTCACCGCCCAGTGGCAGCTGCACAAGGCCGCCAGCGCGGAGACCCTCGCCGAGATCCACGACCACCTCTACGAGCGCACCATCGGCCGCCCGATCGACAGCGCCCCGGTCGAGATCACCCCCGGCACCGCCGTCACCGAGGCCCGCCCCGGCCCCTGCGGCGGCCTCGAACTGCGCTGCCGGCACACCGACTCCGGCGCCGAGCACGTGCTGCGCACCGACGCCGTGGTGCTCGCCACCGGCTACCGGGCCGCCCGCCCGGCCGCCCTCGAACCGCTCGCCCGGCTGATCGACTGGGACGAGTCCGGGCGCTACCGGGTCGACCTGGACCACCGGGTCGCCACCCGGCCCGAACTCACCGGCGGCCTGTACGTCCAGAACGCCGAGCTCCACACCCACGGTGTCGGCACGCCCGACCTCGGCCTCGGCGCTCACCGGGCCGCGGTGATCCTCAACGCCGTCACCGGCCGGACCGTCCACCGGCTGCCCGACCGCACCGCCTGGACCGGCTTCGCGCCGCCGGCGTCTTCCGTGTCCTCCGTGTCTTCCGTGTCCTCCAATAATCTTCCGAACATTCCGAAAACCGTGAATGTTCCGGACGGTCAGCACAGTCAGCACAGTCCGCACAGCGCCACCCCCGAGCAGACCCCCGTCGTCCCCCGCCCCCAGGAGCTGACCCGTGCCGCAACCGTCGGCCGCTGAGCCCGCCGAACCGCTCTACCTGCCCCCGCACCTCACCGCCGGGCACTGGCAGCGGGCCGGCCGCGCCCTGCTGGCCAAGATGCTCGGCGAGTTCGCCTACGAGGACCTGCTCCGGCCCGTTCCCGGCGCCCTCGACGGCGAGTACCTGCTGAAGCTGCCCGAGGCCGAGTACCGCTTCGCCGCCCGGCGCGGCGCCTACGACGGCTGGCAGGTCGACCCGGACTCGATCCGCTGCTCCCGCCCGGACGGCCTGGACCCGCTGCGCTTCCTTCCGTACGCCCGGGAGGCCCTCGGGCTGCGCGGCGAGACCACCGCCCACCTGCTCCGCGAACTCTCCGTCACCCTCACCGCCGACGCCCGCCAGCTCGCCACCGCGCTCACCGCCGCCGAACTCGCCGACCTCGACCACCCCGCGCTGGAGGGCCGGCAGAGCGGCCACCCGTGGATCGTCCCCAGCAAGGGCCGGATCGGCTTCTCCGGCACCGACGCCGCCCGCTGGACCCCGGAGGCCCGCAGCCCGCGCCCGCTGCCCTGGATCGCCGTCCACCGCAGGCTCGCCGAGTACCGTGGCGTGCCCGGCCTGGAGCGGCCCGAGCAGCTGTACGTCCGCGAGCTGGACGACGTCGACGCGCTGCGCGCCCCGCTCGGCGCGGACGCCGACGACTACCTGCTGCTGCCCGTCCACCCCTGGCAGTGGGACGAGACGGTGCTGCCGCTGTTCGCGCCCTGGATCGCCTCCGGCGAGATCGTCCCGCTGCCCTCGGACGGCGACCCACGGCTGCCCCAGCAGTCCATCCGCTCCTTCTTCAACACCGCCCACCCCGAGCGCTGCACCGTCAAACTGCCGCTGTCCATCCTCAACACCCTGGTCTGGCGCGGACTGCCGGTCGAGCGGACGCTCGCCGCGCCCGCCGTCACCGCCTGGCTGCACGGGCTGCGCGACGCCGACCCGTACCTGCGGGACGAGTGCCGGGTGATCCTGCTCGGCGAGATCGCCTCCGTCACCGTCGACCACCCGCTCTACCGGGAGCTGCCCGACTCGCCCTACCAGTACAAGGAACTGCTCGGCGCGATCTGGCGCGAACCGCTCGGCCCCTTCCTGGCCGGGGACGAACGCGCCCGCACCCTCGCCGCCCTGCTCCAGACCGGCTCCGACAGCCGGGCGCTCGCCGTCGAGCTGATCGCCCGCTCCGGCCTCACCCCCGCCGAGTGGACCGGCCGGCTGTTCGCCGCGATGCTGCCACCGCTGCTGCACTTCCTCTACCGCTACGGACTGGTCTTCTCCCCGCACGGCGAGAACGCCATCGTGGTCTTCGACGACCGCGGCACCCCGACCCGGCTCGCGGTCAAGGACTTCGTCGACGACGTCAACCTCAGCGACCAGGACCTACCCGAACTGCGCGACCTGCCCGCCGAGGTGGCCGGCGTCCTGCTGCGCGACGATCCCCAGGGGCTGTGCCAGTTCATCCACTCCGGACTGTTCATCGGCGTCTTCCGCTACCTCGCCCCACTGCTGGAGGCCCAGGCCGGGCTCGCCGAGACCGAGTTCTGGGCCCTGCTGCGCGCGGAGATCCACCGCTACCAGCACCGCTTCCCCGAGCTGCGCGAACGCTTCGAGCTGTTCGACCTGTTCCGGCCCCGGATCGACCGGCTCTGCCTCAACCGCAACCGGCTGATCATGGACGGCTACCAGGACCGCCCGCACCGCCCGCACGCCGTCCGGCACGGCACGGTGCCGAACGCCCTGGTCGGCGTGGAGGTGCGGCCGCCCGGCAGCCTCCCCGGGCAACGGGGCCGGATTGTCACCCCCGCCCCGTAGGGTGGAAGGGTCATGACGAACGACTCCGAATCCCAGCCCGCGACGGACCTCGGCGACGAGGCCGAGGAAGCCGTCGCCGTTCCGCGCTCGCGGATCCCCGAGCTGTTGCACGCCGCGGTCGAGGCCGTCGGTGGTGTCGAGCGCCCCGGCCAGGCGCGGATGGCCGAGGCCGTCGCCGACGCCGTCGACCACGCCGAGCACCTGCTCGTCCAGGCCGGTACCGGCACCGGCAAGTCCCTCGCCTACCTGGTGCCGGCCCTCGCCCACGGCGACCGCGTGGTGGTCGCCACCGCCACCCTGGCACTCCAACGCCAGCTGGTGGAAAGGGACTTGCCGCGCACCGTCGAGGCGCTGCACCCGGTGCTGCGCCGCCGGCCGCTGTACGCGATGCTCAAGGGCCGCTCCAACTACCTCTGCCTGCACCGGGCCAACGAGGGCACCCCGAGCGACGAGGGCGAGGGCCTGTTCGACCCGGTGGACGCGCTCGGCGGCCCCGCCGGCAAGCTCGGGCAGGAGGTGCTCCGGCTGCGCGACTGGGCCGACGAGACCGAGACCGGCGACCGCGACGACATGAGCCCCGGCGTCTCCGACAAGGCCTGGGCACAGCTGTCGGTCACCTCCAAGGAGTGCCTGGGCGCGACCCGCTGCGCCTACGGCCAGGAGTGCTTCGCGGAGAAGGCCCGGGAGCGCGCCAAGCTCGCCGACGTCGTCGTCACCAACCACGCGATGCTGGCGATCGACGCCATCGAGGGCGCGCCGGTGCTGCCCGAGCACGGGCTGCTGATCGTGGACGAGGCGCACGAGCTGGTCAACCGGGTCACCGGCGCGGCCACCGCCGAACTGACCGTCGGCGCCGTCAACCGGGCCGTGAAGCGGGCCGCCCGGCTGGCCAACGAGAAGGCCGTCGACCTGCTGCAGGCCGCCGCCGAGAACTACCACGGCCTGATGGAGACCGCCCAGCCCGGCCGGGTCGAGGAGCTCCCGGAGTACCTGGCCTACGCCGTCACCGCCATCCGTGACGCCGCCCGGCAGGTGATCACCTCGCTCGGCGAGACCAGGGACAAGGGCCTCAGCGACGAGGACGCCGTGCGCAAGCAGGCGATGGCCTCCGCCGAGACGGTGCACGAGACCGCCGAGCGGCTGCTGGAGGACTCCGAGTACGACGTGATCTGGATCGAGCGCAGCGACCGCTACGGGCTGGGCACCGCCTCGCTGCGGGTCGCGCCGCTGAGCGTGTCCGGGCTGCTGCGCGAGGGCCTGTACAAGGAGCGCTCGGTGGTGCTCACCTCGGCCACCCTCAAGCTCGGCGGCGACTTCAACGGGGTGGCCGGCTCACTCGGCCTGCCCAAGGAGACCAGGCTGCCGGACGAGCGCACGGCCGGCGACAACCCGGAATCCGGCTCCTGGTCCGGCTCCGGTGCGGGCGAGGGTTCCGGCTCCGGGTTCGGGGAGGACGCCGTCCCGTACTGGCGGGGGATCGACGTCGGTTCGCCGTTCAAGTACCCCAAGCAGGGCATCCTGTACGTCGCCAAGCACCTCGCCGACCCCGGGCGCGACCCCGAACGGCCGGACATGCTCGACGAGTTGGCCGAGCTGGTCGAGGCGGCCGGTGGGCGCACGCTGGGCCTGTTCTCCTCCATGCGCGGGGCTCGGACGGCCGCCGAGGCGATGCGGGAACGGCTGGACCACCGGATCCTGCTCCAGGGGGAGGACACCCTGGGCGAGTTGATCCGGGAGTTCGCCTCGGACGCGAGCACCTGCCTGTTCGGCACGCTCTCGCTCTGGCAGGGCGTGGACGTGCCCGGCTCGGCCTGCCAGCTGGTGGTGATGGACCGGATCCCCTTCCCGCGGCCGGACGACCCGCTGATGAGCGCCCGCCAGAAGGACGTCGAACAGCACGGCGGGAACGGCTTCATGGCCGTCGCGGCCACCCACGCGGCGCTGCTGATGGCGCAGGGCGCGGGCCGGCTGGTGCGCGCGGCGGACGACCGGGGCGTGGTGGCGGTACTCGACCCGCGGGTGGAGACCAAGCGGTACGGGGGCTTCTTCCGGTCCTCGATGCCGGAGTTCTGGTACACCACGGACCGCAACCAGGTGCGCCGCTCGCTGGCGGCGATCGACGCCTCGGCGGCGCCGGTGCGGCCGGTGGTGAAGCGGGGCTGAGGGTCCGGGGGCTGTGGCCCCGGGGGCCGGGGCTGCGGCCCGGTGAACGACGGAGGGGCTCCCCGCGACGCGGTGGAGCCCCTTCCCGTTGTAGTGGCGGCCGCGGGTGGGTGGCGGCCGGGCGCTGCCGTCAGAGGCGGCGCAGGACCGCGACGACCTTGCCCAGGATGGTGGCGTTGTCGCCGTTGATGGGCTCGTACGCCGGGTTGTGCGGCATCAGCCAGATCCGGCCGTCCTCGCGCTTGAGCCGCTTGACGGTGGCCTCGCCGTCGATCATCGCGGCCACGATGTCGCCGTTCTCGGCGACCGGCTGGCGGCGCACGGTGACCCAGTCGCCGTCGCAGATGGCCGCCTCGATCATCGAGTCGCCGCGCACAGTGAGGGCGAACAGTTCGCCCTCACCGACCAGCTGGCGGGGCAGCGGGAAGACGTCCTCGACGGTCTGCTCGGCGAGGATCGGGCCACCTGCGGCGATCCGGCCGACCAGCGGCACGTACGAGGTGGAGGGGCGCCCGGCCGTCTCGGCGGTGTTGGGGCGGGCCACCTCGACGCCGCGGACCTCGTAGGCGCGAGGGCGGTGCGGGTCCCGGCGGAGGAAGCCCTTGCGCTCCAGGGCCATCAGCTGATGGGCGACCGAGGAGGTGCTGGACAGGCCGACGGCCTGGCCGATCTCGCGCATGGACGGCGGGTAGCCGCGGCGCTGGACGGAGTCGCGGATGACCTCGATCACCCGGCGCTGGCGCTCGGTGAGGCCTGCCTCGTCGGTCCGGATGCCGGGGGGGCGGCCGGGCATCGAGCGGGCGGGGGAGGTGTGGGTGTCGTCCATGGTGGGGGAGTGCTCGATCGGCTGGTCGGGGACTCGGCCCGTGGTGGAAACGGCCGGCCCGGAGAGGCGGTGGTCTTCGCTGCGGTCCATGCTGATGTCCACGCTCTGCTGATTCGTGGTGCGCTGCCCCACCTTGAACTGGGAGTGTTCCTGCACCGGGATGGTGTTGGTTTCGACGGTGTTCACGGCGGCCCCTCTCGACGGCTGTCCTCTCCCCTTTTCCAGCCCAACGCACCTCCTATCGAAAGGTTGCGCCAAACACACGTTCGAGTGAATTATTCGGGAGTTGGCTGACTCGATCAAGGCTTTGCTGTACATCGAGTAAATGTTCGACCGGATGTCGACTCCGGCAGTCTAATCGGCGCCGACACGCCAGGGGTGTCGCTTCCCTCTGAGACCTAGATGTAGTGGCTAGAGTCCTCTCCGTGCCCAGTACTAGTGGTCGCGTCGCATGATCAGCTTGCCGAGGCCGGGGGCGCATCGCATAGACTCAACAGGTCCGCACGTCCTGCCAGGGAGGGATCCCCAGGTGCACTGCCCCTTCTGCCGGCACTCCGACAGCCGCGTCGTCGACAGTCGGACCACGGAGGACGGCAGCTGTATTCGCCGTCGTCGACAGTGCCCGGACTGCGGTCGCCGTTTCACCACCGTGGAGACGGCCGCGCTGATGGTCATCAAGCGCAGCGGCGTCACCGAGCCCTTCTCCCGGCAGAAGGTCATCACCGGCGTCCGGAAGGCCTGCCAGGGCCGCCCGGTCACCGAGGACGCGCTCGCCCAGC
This sequence comes from Kitasatospora sp. NPDC127060, assembly GCF_042724935.1. Classification (NCBI taxonomy): domain Bacteria; kingdom Bacillati; phylum Actinomycetota; class Actinomycetes; order Kitasatosporales; family Streptomycetaceae; genus Kitasatospora; species Kitasatospora sp. NPDC127060. The sequence goes on along the minus strand of NZ_JBHXEG010000014.1, from coordinate 83,775 downwards.
TCGGCCAGCGGGTCGAGGAGTGCGTGCGCGCCAGCGGCAACGCCGAGCTGACCACCCACGAGGTCGGGCTGGCCATACTCGGCCCGCTCAAGGAACTCGACGTGGTCGCCTACCTGCGCTTCGCCAGCGTGTACCAGGCGTACGACGGACTCGAAGACTTCGAGGCCGCCATCGCGGAACTCCGCGCCGAGCGGCCCGCCCCCGAGGCGGACGGCACCTGCGTGCCCGTTCCCGCCGCCGCGCCCTAGGAGGCGTGCCGGGCCCTCGCGGCCCCCCGAACCACAATGCAGGCCCCCCGTGGGTCGTCAGCACCACACCGGCCCCGCGTGGGCCCACGCGTGCCCGAAAACGGGGCACGGAACACTACGAACCGTGCGCAAGCGGACGGGGTCCCCGCCTGCCCGCACACCGGAAGAACGAACCAGCGGTGCCCGGACTTTTCAGGGCACTACGGGCGTTTGCCCAGGAGGAGGAGCGAGAAGTGACAGACACCACGAGCGGTTCCGCACGCGGGTCGAAGTCCGAGAAGACGGCGGCCAAGGGCGCTAAGGCCCCGAAGGGCGGTCTCCGGATGGAGCGCATCCACACCACCCCTGGCGTGCACCCGTACGACGCGGTCCGCTGGGAGCGGCGTGACGTCGTCATGACCAACTGGCGCGACGGATCGATCAACTTCGAGCAGCGCGGCGTCGAGTTCCCCGACTTCTGGTCGGTCAACGCCGTCAACATCGTCACGTCCAAGTACTTCCGCGGCGCCGTCGGCACCCCCCAGCGCGAGTGGAGCCTCAAGCAGATCATCGACCGCGTGGTGCTCACCTACCGCGCGGCCGGCGAGAAGCACGGCTACTTCGCCACCAAGGACGATGCCGAGATCTTCGAGCACGAGCTGACCCACGCCCTCCTCCACCAGGTGTTCAGCTTCAACTCGCCGGTCTGGTTCAACGTCGGCACCAAGCAGCCCCAGCAGGTCAGCGCCTGCTTCATCCTGTCCGTCGACGACTCCATGGAGTCGATCCTCGACTGGTACAAGGAAGAGGGCATGATCTTCAAGGGCGGCTCCGGCGCCGGCCTCAACCTCTCCCGCATCCGCTCCTCCAAGGAGCTGCTCTCCTCCGGCGGCAACGCCTCCGGCCCGGTCTCCTTCATGCGCGGCGCCGACGCCTCGGCCGGCACCATCAAGTCCGGCGGCGCCACCCGCCGCGCGGCCAAGATGGTCGTGCTCGACGTCGACCACCCGGACGTCGAGGCCTTCATCGAGACCAAGGTGAAGGAGGAGGAGAAGATCCGCGCCCTGCGCGACGCGGGCTTCGACATGGACCTCGGCGGCGACGACATCACGTCCGTCCAGTACCAGAACGCCAACAACTCGGTCCGCGTCAACGACGAATTCATGACCGCCGTCGAGAACGGCACCGAATTCGGCCTGCGCGCCCGGATGACCGGCGAGGTCATCGAGACCGTCGACGCCAAGAAGCTGTTCCGCAAGATGGCCGAGGCCGCCTGGGCCTGCGCCGACCCGGGAATCCAGTACGACACCACCATCAACCACTGGCACACCTGCCCCGAGTCCGGCCGCATCAACGCGTCCAACCCGTGCTCGGAGTACATGCACCTGGACAACTCCAGCTGCAACCTCGCCTCGCTGAACCTGATGAAGTTCCTGCGCGACGACGACACCTTCGACACCGCCGCCTTCGCCAAGGTCGTCGAGCTGGTCATCACCGCGATGGACATCTCCATCTGCTTCGCCGACTTCCCGACCGAGAAGATCGGCGAGACCACCCGCGCCTACCGCCAGCTCGGCATCGGCTACGCCAACCTCGGCGCCCTGCTGATGGCCACCGGCCACGCCTACGACAGCGAGGGCGGCCGCGCCCTGGCCGGTGCCATCACCTCGCTGATGACCGGCACCGCCTACCGCCGCGGCGCCGAACTCGCCGGTGTCGTCGGCCCGTACGACGGCTACGCCCGCAACTCCGCCGCCCACCGGCGGGTCATGAAGCAGCACGCCGACGCCTCCCTGGACGCCGTCTCCTTCGAGGACATGGACGCCCCGGTCTGGCTCGAGGCCAACAAGACCTGGCAGGACGTGCTGCGCCTCGGCGAGCAGAACGGCTTCCGCAACGCCCAGGCCTCCGTCCTCGCCCCGACCGGCACCATCGGCCTGATGATGGACTGCGACACCACCGGCGTCGAGCCCGACCTCGCCCTGGTCAAGTTCAAGAAGCTCGTCGGCGGCGGCTCCATGCAGATCGTCAACGGCACCGTGCCGCGCGCCCTGAAGCGCCTCGGCTACCAGGACGAGCAGACCGAGGCGATCGTCGCCCACATCGCCGAGCACGGCAACGTGGTGGACGCGCCCGGGCTGAAGACCGAGCACTACGAGGTGTTCGACTGCGCCATGGGCGAGCGCGTCATCTCGGCCATGGGCCACGTGCGGATGATGGCCGCGATCCAGCCGTGGATCTCGGGCGCCATCTCCAAGACCGTGAACATGCCGGAGAGCGCCACCGTGGAGGAGATCGAGGAGATCTACTTCGAGGCCTGGAAGCTCGGCGTGAAGGCACTGGCCATCTACCGCGACAACTGCAAGGTCGGCCAGCCGCTCTCGGCCAAGAAGAAGTCCGGCGACGAGGCCAAGGCCGAGGAGGCCCCGGCCGCCGTGGTCGAGAAGGTCGTCGAGTACCGCCCCGTCCGCAAGCGCCTGCCCAAGGGCCGCCCGGGCATCACCACCTCCTTCACGGTCGGTGGCGCCGAGGGCTACATGACCGCCAACTCCTACCCGGACGACGGCCTCGGCGAGGTCTTCCTGAAGATGTCCAAGCAGGGCTCGACCCTCGCGGGCATGATGGACGCCTTCTCCATCGCCGTCTCCGTCGGCCTCCAGTACGGCGTGCCGCTGGAGACCTACGTCTCGAAGTTCACCAACATGCGCTTCGAGCCGGCCGGTCTGACCGACGACCCGGACGTGCGGATGGCCCAGTCGATCGTCGACTACATCTTCCGCCGCCTGGCGCTCGACTTCCTGCCGTTCGAGACGCGCTCGGCGCTCGGCATCCACTCCGTCGAGGAGCGCACCCGCCACCTGGAGACGGGCTCCTACGAGCCGCTGGAGGCCGAGGAGATCGACACCGAGTCGCTCGCCCAGTCCGCTCCGGTGGCCGCCGCCAAGCCGGCCCCCGCTCCGGCCCCGGCCCCGGCCGTCGAGGCGTCCAAGGCGGCTCCGAAGCAGGCCCACAACTCCACGGAGCTGATGGAGATCCAGCTCGGCCTCAACGCCGACGCGCCGCTCTGCTTCTCCTGCGGCACCAAGATGCGCCGCGCCGGCAGCTGCTACCTCTGCGAGGGCTGCGGCTCCACCAGCGGCTGCAGCTGACGACCCCGGTGTTCACCTGCTGAGGTGAATCCCTGAAGCGGGGCGAGGACTTCACGGTCCTCGCCCCGCTTCTGCGCGTTTCCGGGAGGAGCCGATGTCACGAATGCGGGCGGTGTCCGGTCAGTAGCCGGTGTCGGTGGTTCGGGATTCGGGATTCGGGATTCGGGATTCGGGATTCGGGAGAGGAGTGGTGCGGTGATGGGGACGGTGCTGGTGACCGGGGCGACGGGGACGCTGGGACGGGAGGTGGTGCGGCTGTTGGTGGCGCGCGGGGTGGCGGTGCGGGCCTTGAGCCGGCGGGCGCGGGCGGCGGATGACGGGGTCGAGTGGGTGGTCGGGGACCTGGTGACCGGGGCGGGGGTCGCGGCGGCGGTCGCCGGGGTGGAGACCGTGGTGGACTGCGCGACCACGCAGGGGAGGAAGGACGTGGCGGCGGTCGGGCGGCTGGTGGCGGAGGCCCGGCAGGCCGGGGTGCGGCACCTGGTGTACGTGTCGATCGTGGGGATCGACCGGGTGCCGATCGCGTACTACCGGGCGAAGCTCGGGTGTGAGCGGGTGGTGCGGGAGTCGGGGCTGGGGTGGACGGTGCTGCGGGCGACGCAGTTCCACGACCTGGTGCTGAAGGCCTTCGACCTGAGCGCGAGGCTGCCGGTGTTCCCGGTGGTGAACGGTGCCCGGATCCAGCCGGTGGAGGTCCGGGAGGTGGCGGCGGCGGTCGTGGAACTGGTGGGGCGGGAGCCGGCCGGGTTCGCTCCGGAGGTGGGCGGGCCGCGGGTGCGGTCGTACCGGGAGCTGGCCGAGGCGTACCTGCGGGCGGCGGGCCGGCGGCGCGTGCTGTTGCCGCTGGGGATCCCGGGGCCGACCGGCCGGGCCCTGCGGGCGGGCGGGCTGACGACGCCGGAGCGGGCGGTGGGGCGGGGGACGTTCGAGGAGGCGCTGGAGCGGCGGTTCGAGTAGGCCGAAGTTGCCAACCCGGGTTGACGCTCGGGCCTGGGCGATGGTCGGGCGGTTCGCCGACGCGGCGTGGGGGCGGTGGAGCCCGCACCGGCCCGGGTCGCGGGGGCCGGTGGGGTGGAAGGTGTCGCGATGCGGTGTAGTCGGCGTGAATGAAGGAGATTGGCCGTCAACTAGCGTGTTGAGGCCAATGTCTGAATCGATATGATCGGCCGAAAGCGTGAACCGATCAACCGCCCGGAGACCTTTCGCGACGCCACCGGGCGGTCTGGTATGCGCCCGACCAGCTGTCGGCGGCCGCAGCCGTCGCCGGCCGCCCGCGCCGCCGCCCGCCGACGTTGCCGAGGACCGTACCGATGAGAGAAGCCACCAGCCCCGACGGTCGGCCGCGCCGCCGCCCCGCGCCGCGCACCGTCGCCCTGACCGGGGCCGCCGTCCTGCTGGCGCTGGTCGCCGCGCCGGTCGGCATCGGCCGGGCCCTGGGTGCGCACCAGCCGCTCACCGCCCTCGCGGTGGGGGCCGTGGCGGTGCTCTGGCTGATCGCGGTCGGCCAGGCCGCGACCGGCGCCGAGCGTGTCCGGCGGCTGACCGAGGACCTGGCCGCCCAGCACGAGGAGACCCGGGCCGCGCTGGTCGCCGCCGGCACCGCCCGGCAGGCCGAGACGGCCGCCCTGGACCGGGCCGCCGCCGCGCTCACCGAACGGGACGCCGCCCGCGCCGAACAGGCCCGGGTCGAGGCCGACGTCACCGCCGCGCACGCCGAGCTGGCCCGGCTGGCGGCCGAGCTGGACGCCGAGCGGGCCGAGACCGCGGCGGAGCGCGAGCGGGCTGCCGCCGAGCGGGCCGAGCTGGAGCGGATCCCCGAGGGTGTGCTGCCCGAGGTGGTGAAGAAGCTGCGCGGGGGCGCGTCCGTGGACAGTGCGCTGTCCGCGCACCGCAAGCACCCCCAGTACGCCCTGCTGCGCGCCGTCGGCGAGGAGGTCGGCCGCGGTGAGCGGCTGCGGGCCGCCGCGCTCGCGGTCTGCGCGACCGCCGCCGGCCGGGTCCAGGCGCTGGCCACGAGCATGCACGCGGAACTGCGCGAGATGCAGCACCGGCACGACGAGGAGGTCCTCGGCGACCTGCTGCGGCTGGACCACTCGACCGCCCAGGCGGGCCGGATGGCGGACGGCATCGCGGTGCTCACCGGCGCCCGTTCCGGCCGCCGGTGGGCCAAGCCGATCGCGGTGGAGTCGGTGCTGCGCGGCGCGCTCGGCCGGATCGGCGCCTACCAGCGGGTGCGGCTGCACAACGCCAGCACCGCGGCGGTGGCCGGCTTCGCCGCCGAGGGCGTGATGCACGCGCTGGCCGAACTGCTGGACAACGCCACCAACTTCTCCGCCCCGCCGGCCGAGGTGCACGTCTACGTCGAGGAGGTGCCGGCCGGCCTGGTGGTCACCGTCGAGGACAGCGGCCTGGGCCTGGGCGACAGTTGGCTGCGCCGGGCCGAACGCGCGGTGTCCGCCGAGCCGCTGGACCTCGCCACGCTGTCCGCCGGTACCCGGCTGGGCCTCGCGGTGGTCGGCGTGCTGGCGCGCAAGCACGGGCTGCAGATCTCCTTCCGGCCGTCCGCGCGCGGTGGCACCGGCGTGGTGATGCTGATCCCGCAGCAGCTGGTCACCCACGCGACCCCGGCACCGGCGCCCGCCCAGGCACCCGCGCCCGCCGTGGAGTCCGTGCGCCCGGCGCTCACCCCCGCCCGCCCGGCGCCCGCTTCACCTCCGCCCGCGCCCAACACCTCCACGGCCACCGCGGCCGGGCCCGTCGCGCCGAGCGCCGTACCCGCCGCCCGGGCGGTCCCGCCGCCCGCCGTCCCTTCCCCGGGCCCGGCCGCGCCCGCCGTCCCCTCCCCGGGCCCGGCCGCAACCGCCCCGATGACCGACAGCGGCCTGCCGCAGCGCCGCCGTGGGCAGACGCTGGCCACCACCGCGGCGGCGACCCCCGCCGCGAAGCCCGTACGGACCGACGCGGCGCGTGCCGCCGCCCGGTTCGGCGCCTTCCGCCGGGCCGCCCAGCCGGTGCTGCCCGCCCCCGGGCCGGCGCCGGCCGCGGCAACCGACACCACGCCCGACGCTTCCCCTGTCACCGAGAAGGACTCCTGATGAGCAGCGCCACCGACCGCGACCTCGACTGGCTGTTGGAAAACCTGCTGGCGGCAACCCCCGGTACCCGGCACGCCCTGGTGCTCTCCGCCGACGGCCTGAAGCTCTGCCACACCGCCGGGCTGAGCGCCGACCAGGCCGACCAGCTGTCCGCGATCGCCTCCGGACTGCAGAGCCTGGCGCACGGCGCCTCGATCGAGTTCGGCGACGGCAGCGGTGGCGTGCGGCAGTCGATGACCGAGTTCCACGGCGGCATCCTGTGCATCGTGGCGGCCGGTGAGGGTGCCCACCTCGCGGTGGTCACGGACGACGACGCGGACGTGGGCGTGGTCGGCCACAACATGCACGGCCTGATCGAGCAGATCGGCATCCACCTCAGCGCGCCCGCCCGGGACGCGGAAGCGGACGCCGACGGGGCCGCGCGCGAGAGCGCCGGGATATGAACGCCGGGCCGGTGCTGCCGGGCCGGGACGACGACCCGGACCGCCTCTACACCATCACCGGGGGCCGCAGCCGCGCCCCGGAGAACGCCTTCGACCTGGTCACCCTGATCGTCGCGGAGCGGCAGCCGGCGCCGGGGATGCAGTCGGAGCACGCCCGGATCCTCGGGATGTGCGAGGCGCCGACCGCCGTCGTGGAGGTGGCGGCGGAGCTGTCGCTGCCGATCTCGGTGGTGAAGATCCTGCTCGGGGACCTGCTGGAGTCCGGGGCGGTCACCGCCCGCCACCCCAGGTTCGCGCCGAACAAGGCCCGGCTGCCCGATCTCGACACGCTGAAGCAGGTGCTGCATGGCCTCCAACGGCTCTGACCTCCAGGACGTCCGGCCCGCGGCGCGCACCCCGCTGCGGGCGACCGCCGACAACGCGCTGAAGATCGTCGTGGTCGGCGGCTTCGGGGTGGGCAAGACCACCCTGGTCGGCTCGGTCAGCGAGATCCGCCCGCTGAACACCGAAGAGGTGATGACCCGGGCGGGGGAGGGCATCGACCCGGCCGGCAGCTGGGGCAAGCGCTCCACCACGGTCGCCTTCGACTTCGGCCGGATCACCCTGTCCGAGCGGCAGGTGCTCTACCTGTTCGGGGCGCCCGGCCAGGAGCGCTTCTGGTTCCTCTGGGACCGGCTGTTCAGCGGCGCCCTGGGCGCGGTGGTCCTGGTGGACACCCGGCGCCTGGAGGACTCCTGGTACGCGATCGACCGGCTGGAGCACCACGGCACCCCGTTCGTGGTGGCCCGCAACAACTTCGGCGAGCCCGGCCACACCCTGGAGCAGGTCCGGGAGGCCCTGGACCTGCCGCCGGAGGTGCCGCTGGTGGACTGCGACGCCCGCGACCGCGACTCCGGCAAGCGGGTGCTGATCACCCTGGTCCACCACCTGGCCGCCCTGGCCGGGGCCGACCCGGCCGAGCTGGCGGAACTGGCGGAGCCCGCCGCCTCAGCCCCGGCCCCCGTCGCTGCCGCCGCCCCCGTTCCCGTTCCCGTCGCCGCCGCCGTGACTGTCGGGGCCGCCGCGACCGCCGCGACCGCCGCGACCGTCGTGGCCACCGCGACCGTCGAGGCCGACTCCGCCGAGTCGACCGCCTCCGCCGCGGCCGCCCTCACCGGAGCACCCGACGCGATCTACGAGGAGAGCACCCCGTGACCCAGCCCGCCGCCACCCCGCCCCCGGGCTGCCCGGCGCACGCCGGCGCCACGCCGCTGTACGGCCCGCGCTTCCAGACCGACCCGGCCCAGCTCTACCGCGAGCTGCGCGCCGCGCACGGCCCGGTCGCCCCGGTCGAGCTGGCCGGTGGGGTGCCCGCCTGGCTGGTGATCGGCTACCGCGAGCTGCAGCAGGTCACCGGCCAGCCGCAGCTGTTCGGCCGGGACTCCAGCCGCTGGCACGCCTGGGAGACCCTGCCCGCCGACTGGCCGCTCAAGCCGATGATGGCCCCGGTGCCGTCGATGCTGTACACCGAGGGCGAGGAGCACGTCCGACGGTCCCGCGCGGTCACCGACGCGCTGGCCGGGATCGACCCGTACGAGCTGCGCAAGCACAGCGAGGACATCGCGGACCGGCTGATCGACGGATTCGCCGGGCGCGGTGAGGCCGATCTGGTCGCCGAGTACGCCCACCTGATGCCGCTGCTGGTGCTCTGCCGGGTGTTCGGTCTGGACGAGGAGCAGGCGCCGGAGCTGGTCGACGCGGTGCTCACCATGCTGGACGGCGGACAGGGCGCGCCGGCCGCCGCCCAGCGGCTGCTGGAGCTGATGCTCGAAGTGGTCCGGACGAAGGCCGAGGTCCCGGGCGAGGACGTGGCCTCGCGGATGCTGGCCCACCCGGTCGGCCTGGAGCACGACGAGGTCATGCGCGACCTGCGGGTGCTGCTGATCTCCGGCCACCAGCCGAGCTCGTACTGGATCTCCAACGCGCTGCGACTGATGCTCACCGACGAGCGCTTCGCCGCCTCGCTGGCCGGCGGTCGGCGCAGCATCAGCCAGGCGCTCAACGAGGCGCTCTGGGAGGACACGCCGGTCCAGATCTTCGCCGGTCGCTGGGCCACCCAGGACACCTCGCTCGGCGGCCAGCGGATCGCCGCCGGAGACATGGTGCTGCTGGGCTTCGCCGGGGCGAACGGGGATCCGCTGGTGCGCCAGCCCGACGGCCGCCCGGCCGAGGGGAACCGGGCGCACATGAGCTACTCGTACGGCGAGCACGGCTGTCCGTTCCCGGCGCAGGAGGCGGCCGAGGTGATCGCCACCACGGCGATCGAGGTGCTGCTGGACCGGCTGCCTGACCTCCGGCTGGCGGTGGCCGAGCACGCGCTGGTGTGGCGGCCCTCGGCCTGGGTGCGCGGGCTGGTCGCGCTGCCGGTGTCGTTCACCCCCGGCCACTGAGGCGCGCGTCTTGCGGATCTTCGCCGGGCCAGCCAAGATCCACCGGGCGTGCACAAACGTTCGAAGTTCTGCCATGTCAAGGAGAGTTGCCGCCGATGACCGCTGCCCCGGCCCCGATCGCCCTCGACCCGCTGGCCCGCGACAACGCCGCCGAGGGCGCCCTGCTGCGGGCCGCCGGTCCGGCGGTGCCGGTGGTGCTGCCCGGCGGGGTGGCCGCCTGGGCGGTGAGCCACCACGCGGCCGCGCGTGACCTGCTCACCGACCCCCGGCTGGTGAAGGACGCCCGGCACTGGGCCGCCTACCAGCGCGGCGAGGTGCCGAAGACCTGGCCGCTGATCGGCCTGGCGGTGCCCGGCCCGAGCATGGTGACCACGGACGGTGCCGAACACCGCCGGCTGCGGGCGCTGGTCGCCCAGGCCTTCACCCCGCGCCGGGTCGAGCTGATGCGCCCGCGGGTGGAGGAGATCACCCACGCGCTGCTGGACACCCTGGCCGCCGGTGAGCCGGAGATCGACCTCAAGACGGCCTTCGCCTTCCCGCTGCCGATGACGGTGATCTGCTCGCTGCTGGGCGTCCCGGAGTCGGACCACGGGCTGCTGCGCGACCTGTACGAGCGGTTCTTCGGCATCAAGCCCGACCCGGAGGGCATCCAGGCGACTGTCGCCGGATTGAACGCCTTCGTCAACGGCCTGGTGGTGCAGCGCCGTTCGGCACCGGGCGAGGACCTGGCGAGCGTCCTGCTGGCGGCGGACACCGAGGGCGGAGCGCTCACCGACGCGGAGGCGGCGGCCACCCTGCGGGTGATCATCGCGGCCGGCCACGAGACCACGGTCAACCTGATCGGCAACGCGGTGCGGGCCCTGCTGGCGCACCCGGACCAGTTGGAACTGGTGCGGGCGGGCGAGGTCTCCTGGGACGCGGTGGTCGAGGAGTCGCTCCGCTGGACGCCGCCGACCAGCAACTTCCTGTTCCGCTTCGCCGCCGAGCCCATCGAGGTCGGCGAGCTGGTGATCCCGGCGGGCGACCCGGTGCTGGTCTCGTACAACGCGATCGGGCGGGATCCGCTGCAGCACGGGGTGACCGCCGAGCTGTTCGACATCACCCGGGACCCGACCCGGCACCTGTCCTTCGGGCACGGCCCGCACGTCTGCCCGGGTTCGCCGCTGGCCCGGCTGGAGGCGGGGATCGCGCTGCCGGCGCTGTTCGAGCGCTTCCCCGGGCTGTCGCTGGCGGTGCCGGACGGCGAGCTGCGGCCGAGCCCGTCGCTGGTGGTGAACAGCCTGCTGGAGCTGCCCGTCCGGCTCTGGTGACGTCCTTTCCGGCGGTGTGCCGGGTACGCGGCCCCGTCCGGCTTCCGGGTGGGGCCGCGGCTCGTGGCGGCCGAGGTGGGCGTTTCGGAGGCGGCGGTCGGGGCACCGGTACGGGAAGGTCGACCATGGACCTTGGCGGCGGCGGACAGCTGCGTTAACGTCGTCGAATCGGTTAGGCCGCCCGTTCGTCCAGCGATCTCCGCACGCCCATCTCCGGTACAGCGCAATGTCGTTCAGCCCACCCCAGGAAGCACGCCCTGGCGAGGAGGACCGCATTGACCCTCAACCCGACCGCGTCGTCCACGAGTTACCGCCGCAGACTGGTGGCCGCGCCCGCCCTGCTGGCAGCGCTGGCCCTGACCGCGGCCTGCTCGAACAGCTCCAGCGGTTCGGGTGACGGCGGTGGAGCGGCCCAGACGCTGACCGGCGACTGCGCCAAGTACCAGCCGTACGCCGGCCATTCGGGGACGACGGTGACGATGTTCGCCTCGATCCTGAGCCCGGAGTCGGACAACCTGGAGAAGTCCTGGGCCGAGTTCGGCAAGTGCACCGGGATCAAGATCAGCTACGAGGGCTCCAACGACTTCGAGTCCCAGCTGCCGGTCCGGGTGGCCGGCGGCAACGCCCCGGACTTCGCGATCATCCCGCAGCCGGGTCTGCTGGCGCAGATGGTCAAGAGCGGCAAGGTGGTCAAGCCGCCCGCCCAGACCGTCGCCAACCAGGACAAGTGGAGCCCGGTCTGGAAGACCTACGGCTCCGTCGACGGCACCTTCTACGCGGCCCCGATGAGCGCCAACATGAAGTCGCTGGTCTGGTACTCGCCGAAGGCCTTCACCGCGGCCGGCTACCAGGTGCCCAAGACCTGGGCCGACCTCATGGCGCTCAGCGACCGGATCGCCAAGGCGGGTGGCCCCAAGCCCTGGTGCGGCGGCATCGCCTCCGGCACGGCGACCGGCTGGCCGGCCACCGACTGGCTGGAGGAGGCGGTGCTGGGCACGTACGGCGGCGAGGTCTACGACCAGTGGGTCGGCCACCAGGTGAAGTTCTCCGACGAGAAGATCACCACGGCGATGAGGACCGTCGCCGACTGGATGCTCAACCCGGCCTGGGTGAACGGCGGTTACGGCGACGTCAAGTCGATCGCCACCACCACCTTCCAGGACGCGGGCGCGCCGGTCCTCACCGGCAAGTGCGCGATGCTCCAGCAGGCCTCCTTCTACGAGGCCCAGTGGCCCAAGGGAACCAAGGTCGCCCCGGACGGTGACGTCTTCGCCTTCCACCTGCCCGCCGTCAACCCGGCGATCGCCAACCCGGTCGAGGGCGGCGGCGAGTTCCTGGCCGCCTTCTCCAGCCGGCCCGAGGTGCAGGCGGTGCAGAACTACCTGTCCAGCTCGGACTGGGCGAGCAGCCGGGTGAAGACCGCGAGCGGCTGGGTCTCGGCCAACCAGGGCGTGGACAAGAGCCTGTACACCGACCCGATCGACAAGCTCTCGGCGGAGGCGCTGACCGACCCGAGCGCGACCTTCCGCTTCGACGCCTCCGACATGATGCCGGCGGCCGTCGGCTCCGGGCAGGAGTGGAAGTCGCTCACCGCCTGGTTCGCCGAGGGGCAGTCGATCCAGAAGGTGGCCGGCGACATCGACGCCGCCTGGCCGAAGTAGCCCGCCGTACGGCGGACCACGGGACCACCCGCCGAGGGCGGTGCGGGGCCACCCACCCGCACCGCCCGCCCCTTCCCCATCTCGCCTTTCCGCCTACCCTCCCCGTCTCCCCATTCCGTCTCGTCCCCCCGCTTCGCCTTCCTGACGCGCCTTCCTGACTCGCCTTCCTGACTCGCCTTCCCGTTGGACGAACCGAAGGGACGTGCAGCCATGCCCGTATCCGGCTCCCCGCCGGCCGTCGACTCCCTGGCCGTCGGCGCCTGGGGCGATGCGGCGGTCAAGTTCGGCAACAGCTTCGGCGCGATCGCGGGCTTCCTCGGCATCCTGCTGGTCGTCTTCCTGGTGGCCGGCCGGGCCCGCGGCCGCCTCGCCCGCCCGCTGGCCGTCCTGGTGTTCCTCGGCCCGGCCGTCCTGCTGCTGGCGGTCGGCCTGGTGGCGCCGCTGATCCGCACGATCTACCTCAGCCTGCACAGCGCGGACGGCAGCACCTTCGTCGGCGGTGAGAACTTCGGCTGGGCCTTCACCACCGACTCGGTGCGGAAGGTGCTGCTCAACACCCTGCTGTGGCTGGTGGTCGCGCCGCTGGCGGCGACCGGCCTCGGCCTGGTGCTGGCGCTGCTGGTGGACCGGATGCGCGGCCAGTCGGTGTACAAGTCGCTGATCTTCATGCCGATGGCGATCTCGCTGGTCGGCGCCTCGATCATCTTCAAGTTCGTCTACGAGGCGCGCGGGAAGGACCAGCCGCAGATCGGCCTGCTCAGCCAGCTCGCCCACGCGGTCGGCTGGTCCGACCCGCCGAACTGGCTGCTCAGCCAGCCGCTGAACACCTTCCTGCTGATGGCGGTGATGGTCTGGGTGCAGACCGGCTTCGCGATGGTGGTGCTGTCCGCGGCGATCAAGGCGATCCCGGACGAGGTGGTGGAGGCTGCCCGGTTGGACGGCGCGACCGGGGTGCGGCTGTTCTGGCACGTCACCGTGCCGATGATCCGCACCACGGTGATGGTCGTCCTGACCACCGTCATGATCATCACGTTGAAGGCCTTCGACATCGTCCGCACCATGACCGGCGGCAACTTCGGCACCCAGGTGCTGGCCAACGAGATGTACTCGCAGTCCTTCGTGCAGTTCAACGACGGGCGCGGCGGCGCCCTGGCGGTCCTGCTGTTCCTCGCGGTGCTGCCGCTGGTGGCCTACAACATCGTCCAACTGCGGAGGGAGCGTGAGGTGCGGTGAGCACTCCTGAGAGGAGCACTCCTGGGGTGAGCACTCCCGAGGTGGGGGCTCCCGAGGCGAGCACTGCTGCGGCGAAAGCCGTCGGCCGTCGTCCCGGTGGGAGGAGCCCGGTCCGGAAGGCCTTCAGCAGCCCGCTGGCCTCGGTGTTCGTGATCGCGGTGACGGTGCTCTGGACGATCCCCACCCTCGGCCTGCTGGTGACCTCGCTGCGCCCCAAGCAGGACGTGACCGCCGACGGCTGGTGGAACGCCCTGCTCCACCCGGACTTCGGGCTCGGCAACTACCACGCGGTGCTGTTCGAGGGCGGCTCCGGCGGTTCCACCGGCCTGATGCCCTTCCTGGTGAACTCGCTGGCGATCAGCATCCCGGCCACCCTCTTCCCGCTGGTGCTGGCGGCCATGGCGGCGTACGCGCTGGCCTGGGTGCGGTTCCGGGGGAGCGACACGGTGTTCTTCACGGTGTTCGCGCTCCAGGTGGTGCCGCTCCAGATGGCGCTGATCCCGCTGCTGCGGCTGTTCTCCAGCGGCGCCCACCTGGGTTCGTTGACGCTGATCCCGGCGGTAGACCTGAAGGGGAGCTACGCGCCGGTCTGGCTGGCGCACACCATGTTCGCGATGCCGCTGGCGGTGTTCCTGCTGCACAACTTCATCGCCCAGCTGCCGCGTGACCTGATGGAGGCGGCGGTGGTGGACGGCGCCTCGCACTTCAAGATCTTCCGGTCGATCGTGCTGCCGCTGTGCGCCCCGGCGCTGGCCTCGTTCGCGATCTTCCAGTTCCTGTGGGTCTGGAACGACCTGCTGGTCGCCCTCACCTTCGCCGGCGGTACGCCGGAGGTGGCGCCGATGACCGTCCGGCTGGCGCAGTTGTCCGGCTCGCTCGGCGGCCGGTGGGAGCTGCTCACCGCCGGGGCGTTCCTGTCGATCACCGTGCCGCTGATCGTCTTCTTCAGCCTGCAGCGGTACTTCGTCCGGGGGCTGCTGGCCGGGTCGGTCAAGGGGTAACCCGTCGGTGACCCTGGCGGGGAGGGGTGGTGGTCCCGGCGGGGGGTCCCGACGGGGAGGGGTGGCGGCCAGGGGCTTCTGAACGTGTTCAGAACCAACTTTTGAACTTGTTCAGAATGGTCTACAGTCGGCAGCGGCAGAGGCGTCGAGCACGCCCGCCCGCGGACCGTCCGGAGGACGGCTTCCGCATGCCCGCCGACCACTGAGGGGGAGCCATGCCAGGCCCGTCCACGCCTGCCCCGACCGATCCGCCGCCCGCGTCCGACCCGCAGGCGTCGGCCGACCCGTACACGCCGTACGCGCCGTACACGTCGGACGACCCGTACGCGCCCTACGCGTCGGCGGATCCGTACGCGCCGTATGCGTCGTCCGCGTCGTCCGGCCAGGGTCCGTCGTCCGGCCAGGGTCCGTCGTCCGGCCGGTACCGGCCCGGCGGCCCGTACGGCCCGTTCGCTGTGTCCGGGCCGACGATCGGGGACCGGCTGCGCGCCACGGACCCCGAGCGGCACGCGGCGGCCACCCCCCGGGTGCTGCTGTTCGCCCTGCTCACCGGCCTGCTGACGGCCTGGCTGCTGTACGACGGGGTGGGTGCCAACCTGCTGATCGGCGGTGCCGCCACCGCCGTCACCGCCGGACTCGTCGCTCGTGCCGCCGGCCGCCGGATCCGGCCCTGGACGGTCGCCTGGAGCCTGCTGGCGCTCGCCCTGCTCGCCGTCCCGGCCCGGTGGGACGCGGGCTGGCCCGCTCTGCTGGCCGCCGGCTGCGCGCTGGGCCTGGCCTCGTTGGCCCTGCACGGCGGTCGACGCTGGTCGGGGGTGCTGTTGGCGCTGCCCGCCCTGATCTGGCAGCTGATTCCGAGCGTGGCCTGGCTCTGGGAGGGACTGGAGGGCCGGCCGCTGCCCGGCCGCGGCCGGATCGTCCCGGTGCTCAAGGCACTCGCGGTCGCCGCGGTCCTGCTGACCGTCTTCGGCCTGCTGTTCGCCGACGCCGACGCCGCCATGGCGGACCTGCTGGCCGGGCTCACCCCCAGCCTCGACATCCACCAACTGCCGCTGCGCGGGCTGCTGTGCGGACTCGGGACGCTCGCCGCGCTGGGCTTCGCGCACATCGCGGCCGGCCCGCGCCGCTGGGACCGCCTGGAGATCCGTCCCGGGCGGGAACGGCGGCGGCTGGAGTGGGCGCTGCCCCTGGTCGCGCTCAACCTGATGTTCGGCGCCTTCGCGGTGATCCAGGCGGTGGTGGTGCTCGGCGGTGCGGACGCCGTGCTGAGCAACACCGGGATGAGCCGCTCCGCGTACGCCCGTCAGGGCTTCTGGCAACTGAGCGTGATCACCGTGCTGACCCTGGTCGTGGTGGCCGTCGCCCGGCGCTGGGCCCCGCGGACCACGTCGGCCGACCGCCGGGTGGCGCGGATCCTGCTCGGGCTGCTCTGCCTGCTGACGCTGGTCGTGGTCGCCTCGGCGCTCGGCCGGATGTGGTTCTACGTGGACGCCTCCGGCCTCACCCGGCTGCGGCTGTGGGTGCTGGTGGTCGAGATCTGGCTGGGCGTCGTCTTCCTGCTGCTGATCACCGCGGGGCTCACTCACGGCGCCGGCTGGCTGCCGCGGGCCGTCGTCCTCAGCGGCATGCTCACCGTCGCGGTGTACGGACTGATGGGGCCGGACGCGGTGGTCGCGGAGCAGAACGTGGCCCGGTACGAGCGGTCGCAGCAGATCGACCTGCGCAACGTCCGCGACCTCTCGGCGGACGCGGTGCCCGCCCTGGACCGGCTGCCGGAGCCGGAGCGGTCCTGCGCGCTGCAACTGATCCGGCGCGACCTCGACCACGACAACCGTCCCTGGTACGCGGCCGGCGGCTCGGTCGCCGGGGCCCGGCACGCCCTGCGGGAGCGGCCGCTGGTGGAGGAGCCGCTGACGGGGCGGGGGCCCTGCGAGTGGGCCGGCCTGGTGTCGGCGGGGAGCCGGTAGCGGAAGCGCCGTGCGGGGCCGGGGGCGCGGGGCCGGGGGCGCGGGGCCGGGGTGGTGCGGGGCCGGGGTGGTGCGGGGCCGGGGAAGGGATCGGGCCGGCCGGGAGCGTGCTGCTCCCGGCCGGCCCGTGGCGGTTCCCGGTGCGGTGCGGGTCAGTGCATCGCGATGCCGGCGCTGTCGCCGCTCGGCAGGTCGCTGGCCTTCGCCCTGACCACGAACAGCGCGACCAGCAGGGCCACCCCGGCGAGCGCCGCACCCACGATGAAGCCGTGCGAGATCCCCTGGGCGAGCACCGAGTTGGCGGCGTCGGAACCCGGCGGGAAGTCGTGCTTCTCCTGGAAGTAGGCGAGCTGGTCCGGCGAAGCGGCCTTCATGAAGCCGGGCACCTGCGCCTTGAACTCGGGCACGGCGTAGTGCGCGAAGACCGTGGTCAGGATCGACAGACCGAGCGAACCGCCGATCTGCTGCATCGAGTTGAGCAGGCCGGACGCGGCGCCGGTCTCCTCGCCGGGGACGCCCGCGACGGAGAGCAGCATCACCGGGACGAAGATCAGACCCATGCCGAAGCCGAAGATCACCGTGGGGGCGAGCACGCCGTCCAGGTAGCCGCTGTCCTTGTGGATCTGGGTCAGCCAGGTGAGACCGATGGTGACCAGCAGCGCGCCGCCCGCCATGAACGGCTTCGGGCCGTACTTTGCCTGGAAGGCGGAGGCGATCTGAGCGGCGATGATGATCGACACGCTGATCGGCAGGAAGGACACGCCCGCCTTGAGCGGGCTGTACCCGAGCGGTCCCTGTACGAACAGGACCACGTAGAAGAAGATGCCGAACATGGCCGCGGCCAGGCAGAGCATCATCACCAGGCCGCCGGTGCGGTTGCGGTCGGCGAACAGGTGCAGCGGGGTGATCGGCTGGTCGGTGCGCCGCTCGATCACGACGAACGCGGCCAGCAGGATCACGCCGGCCGCGAAGGAACCGAGCGTCAGGCCGTCCGACCAGCCGTCCGAGGCAGCCCGGATGAAGCCGTAGACCAGGCCGACCAGGCCGAGGGTCGAGGTGAGCGCGCCGGGTATGTCGAACCGGCCCGCGTGGCGCTCGGACTCGGTGATGTAGCGCGGTGCGGCGATCGCGATCAGGACGGCGATCGGCACGTTGACGAAGAACACCCAGCGCCAGTCCAGGTACTCGGTGAGCAGGCCGCCGGCCAGCAGGCCGATCGCGGCGCCCGAACCGGCCACCGCCGAGAAGACGCCGAACGCCTTGTTGCGTTCCGGCCCCTCCTCGAAGTTGGTCGCGATCAGGGCGAAGGCGGTCGGTGAACAGATCGCGCCACCGATGCCCTGGAGCGCGCGGGCGGCCAGCAGCAGGCCGCTGTCCTGGGCGAAGCCGCCCAGCAGCGAGGCGAGGCCGAACAACAGGGTGCCGAAGATGAACACCCGGCGGCGGCCGAGGATGTCACCCGCGCGACCGCCGAGCAGCAGCAGCCCGCCGAAGGTCAGGGTGTAGGCGTTGATGACCCAGGACAGGTCGGTGGTGGAGAAGTTCAGCGCGTCCTTGATGCCCGGAAGCGCGATGTTCACGATGGTCGCGTCGAGCACCACCATGAGCTGAGTGGCCGCGATGACGGCCAGGGTGATGCCCTTGCCCCGGCTCTGGCCCCCCTTCGGTGGCGAGTTCTTGCTGAGAGTGTCGGAGATAGCCACGAATGTGCCCCCTGCTGGCTACGTGCTCGGTGCTTGGGTGCTTGGGTGTTCGGATCTTGGAGTCTCGGGCGTCCGGGGATGCAGCGGATCCGCTGGCCCGAACTGGCTGCTGCACGATGGCGCAGGCTGAGAAGGAACGGTGCCGTTCACTAAGCTGGACGATATCCTGGGGTCGATAGTGAACGCAAGCGTTCCTTAAGGAGGGTGGCAATGGATCGGTTGATGCGGCGCTTTTCGGCGGACCGGACGCCCGGTCGGACGGCCGCCCGAGCGGCGGGCGGGAGTCCGCCGCCCCCGCCGCCCCCGGCGCCGACGGAACCCGGGGCGTCCGGGGTGTCCGGGGGCGCTGTCGGGGTGTCCGGGGGCACTGCCGGGGTGGGGACGCCTGGGGGCGCTGCCGGGGTAGCGGGGGCCGAGGTGCTCCCGGTGGCGCCGTCGAAGGCCGGAGCCGAGCCCTGCTGTCCGGTGCGGGCGGCCCAGGAGGCGCTGACGCGCCCGGTGCGCCGTCGGGGGAAGGAGTTGGAGAACGCGATCTTCGAGGCCGCGCTCGACCAGCTCACCTCCGGCGGTTACGCGCGACTGACGATGGAGGGCGTCGCCGCTGCGGCGCGGACCGGGAAGGCCGCGCTCTACCGGCGCTGGGCGTCCAAGGTCGAACTCGTCATCGACGCCCTGGACTCCACTCTCCCACGCCCCTACGGCATCCCCGATCTCGGGTCCGCCCGGGCCGAGTTGCTGCAGCTCATCGAGCTCTTCGCGGACGCGATCTGCTCCCGCGCGGGCGCCGCCCTGCACGCGCTGATGGCCGAGCTCTCCCAACAGCAGGCCGAGGTGTTCAAGGACTTCATCGTGCAGCGGGTGATCGGACCGACCAAGGACACCGTCCTGGACATCCTCCGCCGCGGCGTCGAGCGCGGCGACGTCCGCCCGGACGCGGTCGCTCCGCTGGTCGCCGACGTCGTCCCGGCGATGCTGATGTTCCAGGTGAAGGTCTTCGACCGCGGGCTCGCCCCCGACTTCGCGGTCCGGCTGGTGGACGACGTGTTGGTGCCGATGATCCGGCGGCCGTAGCCGGGTGCGGGGCGAGTGCGGTGGGCGCGGGGTCTGTGCGATGCGGGCGCGGGGTGGCGGCCAGGGGGCGGCTCCGGAGTGGCTCCGGGTGGCTCCGGGGTGGTCCGTGCCGGTCGGGATCGGGGCGCTGTCGGGCGTTGTCGGGGCGTTGTCGGGGCGCCCGTCAGCGGGCTTAGGCTGGAGGCTGCCCCCAGCGGAGTGGGCCGCCTCACCCGACCGGGCTGTTCCGCCCGACGGGGCTGTTTTGCCGAACGGAGTCCGTCATGCCCATCGTCCCGCCGACGCACTCCGTCGAACGCTCGCTCCGCCGGGCCGGCGCCAAGGTCGTGGTCGGGCTGGACGAGGTGGGCCGAGGCGCCTGGGCCGGGCCGGTCACCGTCGGCGCCGCCGTCACCGGCCTGCGCAAGCCGCCGGAGGGGCTCACCGACTCCAAGCTGCTCACCGTGCTGCGCCGGGAGGCCCTCGCGCCGGTGCTCGCCGACTGGGTCACCGCGTACGCGCTCGGTCACGCCTCGTCGCAGGAGTGCGACGAGCTCGGTATGACGGCAGCCCTGCGCCTGGCCGCCGTCCGCGCGCTGGAGGCACTGCCGGTCGAGCCCGACGCGGTGATCCTGGACGGCAAGCACGACTACCTCGGCGGCCCCTGGCGGGTGCGCACGGTGATCAAGGGCGACCAGTCCTGCATCTGCGTCTCCGCCGCCTCGGTGCTCGCCAAGGTCCACCGCGACGGGCTGATGGCCCAACTCGGCGAGGCGTGCCCGGAATACGGCTTCGCGGACAATGCCGGCTATCCGTCCCCGGTGCACCGCGCCGCGCTCGAGGAGTTCGGCCCCACCGAGCACCACCGGCTCTCCTGGGCGTACTTGGACGCACTGCCCGAGTGGCGTCATCTGAAGCGCGGGCGGGACGTCGCCGGCGCCGGGCAGGGGTCCGCCGACGAACAGTTGACGCTCGGTTTCTGACGGCCCGTCTGGAATTGCCCCGGGTGGGAGTCGCGGGTGCCCGGTGCCCAATGGGTGGGGTGCCCGTGCGCGTTCGACCGGCATTTGATAGATATCCGGGTATGCCTGTCTTCCCCGAGGAGCCGGAGATTCACGAGAGCCTCCCGGGCCCCGGCGTTCCCTTCCCCCGCGAGTCGGACGCACAAGCCCTCCACGCGCCTGCCAACGGCGGCGCACCCGCCACCGCACCCACCACCGTCGCCGCCGCACCGCTCCCGGTGCCCGGCCCGCGTCCGGCGCCGCCGCGACCGGCACCGCCGCGTGCCGACCGCCCGGGCCCGCCGCGCCTGATCCCCAAGCCCGGTCCGGCACCGCGCCGCCCGGCACCCGCCGCACCGCAGATCGAGGTCCAGCGCATCGCCGCCACCACGGCCGAGGCACTGGACCGCGCCGACGACGCGGTCGACCGGCTCCTGGACTCGGGCCGCAACCCGGGCGACATCCTGGTGCTGACCGTCGGCGGGCCGCACCCCTGGCAGCAGCACGAGCTCTCCTTCGGCGAGGATCGCTACTGGGCGCAACTCACCGACGGCGGCGACGTGTTCTACGCCGACGCCGCGCTGACCAAGCCGGTCCGCCGTGAGGTGGTCGTCCTGGTGGTCAACGGCGGATCGCCCGCCCGGGCCGCTGAGGCGTACGCCGAGGCGCTCGGCCGCGCGAACGCCCTGCTGGTGGTCTGCGGAGAGGCCGGTCCGGCTGCCTCGGGGGCGGCCGGCGCCGCACCGGGACGCCCGGTCAGGGCCTGACAGCCGTCCTCACTCCGGGTCCGGTGCCGGAACGGTGCCGGACCCGGAGTCCGTCCGCAGTCCAACCGCGGTCCGTTGCCCGTCGGCGGCTGCCGACCGGCGCGTTCGGCCCCTGCTCCGGTCGGAACACCCTTGCCCGTGACGGCCGTTCGGGGCCGCTCAGCGTGTGCCGGTGCGGCGGCCCGGTTCGACGGTCGTGACCCGAGCGGGGATCCACGGCGGCTCGGACTGCGGGGTGCGCTGGGGAGCGTCGACCCGCTTGGTCTGCTCGGCCGCCTGCTGCCGGGCGCGTCGGCGGCGCGGGGAGTCGAGCACCGGCCGCGGTGGCAGTTCCGTCACGGTGTGCACCGGCCCGTCCGCCCATGAACCCGCGTGCGGATTGCGTCCGCCCCTTCCTTCCCCGAGGATCTGCCAGCCCGTCGGCGTGAGCCCGATGTACGAGCCGCAGCGCAGTCCGTGCAGCCCGGCCGCGTCCCGCAGCGCCCACATCCAGGCGCCGTCCTGCTCCGTCCAGCCGGGCGCGCCGTCACGGCAGCGCAGCAGCACGGCCGTCCGGTTCGGCTCGGGCAGTCGCAGGTCGTGCGGGGTGATCCGGCGCAGGTGTGCCAGCAGGGCGTTCCGGTGCTGCCAGCCGTCGGTGTCGTGGGGCCAGGGCGTGAACGAGGCCGAGGCGGTGACGTGGTGGAGCGCGTCCAGGACTGCCACCACGACCGTGCCCGGCTGGGGCAGGTGGCGCTGGTGCAGTTCCTGGACGAACTCGCGCGGATCGCGCAGCAACGGGATCCCCGAGGCGGTCCAGGTCTCCAGGTCCAGCAGCCGTCTGGGCGCCGAACTCCCGGAGAGGGGATGCTGACCTCGGCCGATACCGTTGATCACGATCCTCCTTCCTGGCCCGCGGGCAGGCGGGTGCCTGGGTACGCCGAAGGGCAGGTCCAGTGGACCGGATTTCGGGTACTTCCCAATTCTCGGGGCAACGGGGCCGGAGCGGCAACGATGAAATGATGAACGCCACCCGATAGCCCATGTTCTGCCGGATATGTTCCACCGCGGCCCGAGCGGGGTTCAACTGCCGTTCGACCTTGATCCACACTGGGTGAAGGGCATGGTGGGCCGTCAGCGACATGGCGAGCACTCCTTATCTCGGGTCGGATCTGCGACGTGATCGAAATCGCCCTGTCGACTCCTTTCCGTTAGGCCATTCGAGTGAAGGCGGTCCCGGGTGCGGCGGCCGTCCGCCGCAGGCTCACCCCTGCACGGCCAGGACCAGCGGCAGCACCGCGCCGGCTCCCGCCCGGCGCAGCAGCCGGGCCGCCACGGTGACCGTCCACCCCGAGTCCACGAGGTCGTCCACCAGCAGCACCGGCCCGCCCGCCGCCGCCACCGCCTGTTCAAGCTCCGGCGGCAGGACCAGCGCCCCGGCCAGCGAGTGCAGTCGCTGGGCGCTGTTGCTGCGGGCCCCGTGCGGGGGCTGCCCGCCCGCGTACTCGATCCGGCCGAGCAGCGGCAGCCGCCCGATCTCGGCGATCCGCGCACCGAGGCTGCCGACCAACTGGGGGCGGGACGAGGACGCCATGGTCACCACGCCGACCGGCCGCTCCAGCCGGGTGCCCTCAGCCGTCGCGGGCCCGGCCCAGCCGCCCGGGCCGCGGGCCCAGTCGGCCAGCACCGCCACCAGCGCGTCCACCGCCTCGCCGGGCACCGGAACGTCCGGCGCCTGCTCGGCGAGCAGAGTGCGCAGCCGGTTGCCCCAGCCGATGTCGGACAGCCGGCCGAGCGCCCGGCCGGTCTCCGCCTGCTCGCCGGCCGGGATCCGGCCCTTCAACGGCACCCCGAGCGCGTCCATCCCGGTCGGCCAGAGCCGGCGCGGCTCGAAGCTCACGCCCGGGCGGCCGAGCGCGGCCCGGGCCGCGGCCAGCGTCTCGGCGGAGACCTCCGGGGTGTGCAGCGGACCCGCGCAGTTGTCGCAGCGCCCGCACGGCACGGCCTGTTCGTCGTCCAGCTGGCGGCGCAGGAACTCCATCCGGCAGCCGGTGGCCGCCGCATAGTCGCGCATCGCCCGCTGTTCCGCCTCCCGGGAGGCGGCGACCTTGGCGTAGCGGGCGGTGTCGTACGCCCAGCTCTGCCCGGTGGCCGTCCAGCCGCCCTTGACCCGGCGGACGGCGCCGTCCACGTCCAGCACCTTGAGCATGGTCTCCAGTCGGGCCCGGCGCAGGTCCACCCGGGGTTCCAGGGCGGCGGTGGAGAGCGGGCGGCCGGCCTCGGCGAGCGCGTCGATGGTGCGCCGCACCTGTTCCTCCGGCGGGAAGGCGAGCGAGGCGAAGTAGCGCCAGATCGCCTCGTCCTCGCGCCCGGGCAGCAGGAGCACCTCGGCCCGGTCCACGCCGCGGCCGGCCCGGCCGACCTGCTGGTAGTAGGCGATCGGCGAACTGGGCGAGCCCAGGTGGACGACGAAGCCGAGGTCGGGCTTGTCGAAGCCCATGCCGAGTGCGGAGGTGGCGACCAGCGCCTTGACCCGGTTGGCCAGCAGATCGGCTTCGGCGGTGCGGCGCTCGGCGTCCTCGGTGCGGCCGGAGTAGGAGGCCACCGGGAACCCGCGCTCGCGCAGGAAGGCCGTCACCTCCTCGGCGGCGGCCACCGTCAGGGTGTAGACGATGCCCGAGCCGGGGAGCCGGTCGAGGTGGTCGGCCAGCCAGGCGAGCCGGTGCGCCGGGTCGGGCAGGGCGAGCACGCCCAGGGTGAGGCTCTCCCGGTCGAGTGGACCGCGCAGCACCAGGGCGTGCTCGTCGGTGGTTCCGGTGCCGAGCTGCTCGGCGACGTCCGCGGTGACCCGGGCGTTGGCGGTGGCGGTGGTGGCCAGTACCGGGACGCGCGGCGGCAGGTCGGCGAGCATGGTGCGCAGTCGGCGGTAGTCGGGGCGGAAGTCGTGGCCCCAGTCGGAGATGCAGTGGGCCTCGTCGACCACCAGCAGGCCGGTGGAGGCGGCCAGCTTGGGCAGCACCTGGTCGCGGAAGTCCGGGTTGTTCAGCCGCTCGGGGCTGACCAGCAGGACGTCGACCTTCCCGGCGGCGACCTCGGCCTGGACCTCGTCCCATTCCTCGGTGTTGGCCGAGTTGATGGTCCGGGCGTGGATGCCGGCCCGGGCCGCCGACTCGACCTGGTTGCGCATCAGGGCGAGCAGGGGGGAGACGATCACGGTCGGCCCGGCGCCGCGAGCGCGGAGCAGTGCGGTGGCGATGAAGTAGACAGCGGACTTCCCCCAGCCGGTGCGCTGGACGACCAGGGCGCGGCGGTGGTCGACCACGAGGGCCTCGATGGCCGTCCACTGGTCCTCGCGCAGGCTGGCGGCGGGGCCGGCGAGCTCGCGCAGGACGGCCTCGGCCCGCGCCCGGACCTCGGCGCGGTCGGCGGTGGCGGTGGTGTGGATGTCGGGCTGCTTCATGGCGTCGATGTAACCCCATGGCGCCGACAAGGGGCGAATGCGGTCCGGACGGCGAAGCGGAAGGCGGAGTGTATTTCATCCGTCGATCCGCTGAACGGTCGCCAAAATCCACTCTCTGGAGCGAGTGTCGCGTGCGCCGAATGAGCGAACGGAAATTTGGAGGCCGAGTTATCCACAGGAAAAAGGAAAGCTCCCGAGTCGTCATCGGATAGCGCGCACTGTTGCGCCATGAACGCGATGAACAACGAACACGTCATCCTGTCCCTGGGCCCGGCTTCCGAGCAGCGGCCCGTCGTTATGCGCGGTCCGGCCGACATGGCCGAACTGTTGCCCTACCTCCTGGGGTTCTACCCCGACGACAGCATCGTCGCGGTCGGCCTCCAGGGCCCCGACCTGCACCAGGGCGGGGTCATCCGGGCGGACATCCCGGTCTCGTCCGCGGAGTGGCCGGCCGCGGCGGAGGAGACGGCCGCCCTGCTGGTCGCCCTCTCCGAGCGGCACGGCAGTCGGCCGCGCGAAGTGCTCCTCTACCTCTGCCAGGACCCGGACACGGCGCACGCCCCGCCGTCGGTGGAGGGCTTGCGGCCGCTCGCCGACCACCTGCGTGCGGCCTTCGGGCGCAGGGGAGTGGCGGTCAAGGAGTCGCTGTGCGTCTCGGACGGCCGCTGGTGGTCCTTCCTCTGCCGCAGGGAGGGCTGCTGCGATCCGGCGGGCAACCCGGTGCGCCGAGGGCCCGACCCGGGGCCGGCGGCCGCCGCCGCGACGGTGGCCGGCCTGGTGCCGCGCGGCAGTCGGAGGGCGATCGTCGGTGGCCTGGCCCCGGTCGGCCCGCCGGAGGACTCCGCGCGGCGGGAGGCGCTGGCCCGCGCCGAGCCCCTCGCGGGGGCGGTCTCCCGGGAGCAGGGCCTCGATCTGCTGGAGCAGGTCTTCGCCGAGTTCGCGGCCGGCGCCCGGGAACTCGACGAGGAGCGAACGGCCCGGCTGCTGTTCGCCCTCCGGGACCGCCTCACCCGGGACCGCGGCGTCGAGTACGTCCGCCCCGCCGAGCTCGCGCCCGCCGAGCGGCTCTGGCGCTTCCTCGCCCGGCGCGCCGTACCGCCGTACGAGGGCTGTGCGGTGGCCCCGCTGACCTTGCTGGCCTGGGCATCCTGGGTCGCGGGCGACACGGCCACCGCCCGGGTGGTGCTCGGTCACGTCCTTCGGCTCTCCCCGGGCTACCTGTTGGCCGAGTTGCTGTACGAATCGATGAACGACGGCATGACGCCCGGGCCGCTGCTGACCGCGGTCGAGGCCCAACGGCGGCGACGCGAGGAGCGCACGGCCACCTCGCAGCCCGGGGCCGGGCCCGAGCCCGCGACCGACGGCGAGCCGGGGCCGGCGCCTGGGCCCGAGCAGGCCCCGGGCGGCTCACCCGGGGAGCGGCCCCGCCCGGCAGGTGGGGCACGCCGACGGCGGCGGGGCGGCCGCCGGAAGGCCGCGGTCCCGGGAGCGTCCCCGGCCGACCGCGGCGCCGACGGGCCCGGTGACCCCGGCGAGCCGAAGCCGGACGCCGGCGACCCCGGACCGGTCGCCCTGCTCCCGGCCCCCGGGCACGGTCCGGTCGCCGGAGCACGGTCCGCTCGGGGTGTGCGCCTCGGCCGGGCGGGGTCCTGCGCCCCGGCCGTCCTCCGGTCCGGCACCGGCCTCCACCGGTGCCGGGGCAGTCGGCAGGCGGCGAGGGGGTCCCACCGTGCGCACTGAGTCACTCGCCGACCCACCGGCCGGGAGGTCGCTATGCCTCGCCGTGCGCCATCTTGATCAGCCGGTCCAGCACCTTGCCGCCGCTGA
Source organism: Kitasatospora sp. NPDC127060 (assembly GCF_042724935.1). Lineage (NCBI taxonomy): Bacteria > Bacillati > Actinomycetota > Actinomycetes > Kitasatosporales > Streptomycetaceae > Kitasatospora > Kitasatospora sp. NPDC127060. The sequence continues at coordinate 57,473 of NZ_JBHXEG010000014.1, read as the reverse complement.
CCCGCAGGCCGTCGTGCTCCCACTCGTTGGTGATCCAGACCCGCAGGCCGCGCACCGCGCGGGCGGTCTCCAGCGAATCGGCGGTGTCCACGTACATGTCGTCGTGGTACACCGCCGCCACGACAGGCACGGCGTTGGTGGCCAGGCGCGCCGGGTCGTAGAGGTCGGGCCAGTCGGTGCGGGCGGCGAGCAGGTCCGCGGTCTCCTTCAGCGGGCGCAGCGCCGGGTCGGTGTCGAACATCCAGGGGTAGATCATCTCCCCGGTGAACAGCACCGGTGCGTCGGACGCCAGCGCCGCTCGTGCGTCGAACTGCGGGAACTCCTTGCGGACCCGCTCGGCCGACCAGCCGGTGCCACCCTGGTCCACCGAGCGCTGGCCGTAGATCGACTCGTGCAGCACGGCGTACAGAGGGCCCTCGGCGAAGGACAGCTTGGCCTGGACATCGGCCAGGAACGTGTCGGAGAGCTCGGCCCCGGCCGGGCCCTCCACCCAGGCCTCCTCCAGCAGGTAGTGCAGGGCCCCGGAGCCGCTGCCGCCGCCGAGCATCATCCCGAGCACCTGGAAGGCCTCGACGGTGAGCTGTCCGCCGTCGGGCAGCGTGGCGGGGGAGTCGGCGAGGTGGGCGGCGATCCGCCGCACGGCCTGGACGTCCTGGGGGAAGCGGGCGTAGTGGTCCTCGTTCTTGCGGACGACGCGCGGGTAGGCGGCGCGGTAGACGTCGTCGGCGGAACTGCCGAGGCCGGAGAGACCGCCGGTGATGAAGGCCTGGGCCAGGCCCTCGGGGGCGAAGGAGAGGTAGGTGAGGGTGCAGAAGCCGCCGAAGCTCTGGCCGAGCACGCTCCAGCGCCGGTCGGCGCCGAGCAGCCGGTGGCGGATCAGCTCGGCGTCCCGGACGATCGAGTCCGCGCGGAAGTTGGCCAGGTAGTCCGCCTGCGCCTGCGGACCGCCGCGTCGGGCGAGGGTCTGCCGGGTCGCGGGCGTGGACCGTCCGGTGCCGCGCTGGTCCAGCAGCAGCACCCGGTAGTCGTCCAGGGCGCGATCCAGCCAGGCGTCCCGGCCCAGCGGGCGGGCGGCCTTGCCGCCGGGCCCGCCCTGAAGGAAGAGCAGCCAGGGCAGGTCGTCCTGCTCACGGCCCGAGGCCACCACCTCGCGGGCGTACACCTCGATCTGCTCGCCCTCCGGCGCGGAGTGGTCGAGGGGGACCTGGAAGACGTGGTCGGTCGTGACAATCCCGGGCAGCCGGCTGATGGTGGACATGCAACTCCTCGGTCTCTGCTGGTCACAGCGGGTGCGTCGCGGTTCACGGGGTCACCGGGTACGGGCGCCGCGACCCCCGCACCGTATCCTGGCGGCGGTCGAGCACCGGTTCGATTGCCCCCGTCCGCCGGACCGGGCAGCCGATCGCGACCTCGACCGGGCACCGGCTTCAGCGGTGCCGGAGTCGGGCTCAGGCCCCGGACGTGCCAGGGCCCTGGCGAAGCCTTCCGTGACGGCCTGGCGGAGGCGGCCCGACCGCCTGACGACCCGAGCGCGACCAGGGGCGGGGACGGCGGGCGTGACCTGGCGGCGGTTCGTGGCGTTGACTCCGGGGGCCCTGCGCCCGAACGGTGCCCGGCCACAGCCCGGTTCCAGGCGGCCGTCAGGCGGCGCGGACCGGCCGGGCACGACAGGCCGGGCACGACCGCCGGTCCGTCGGGCGCGGGCCACGGGGGCAGGGCGCCACGGGCGGGGCGTCACCGGCAGGCCCGGAGCGCCGGGCCTGACGACGTGAGGTGCCGAGCACGACGAGGTGCCCGGCGCGAAAGGCGCGGCGTGCCGGTACCGCCCCGGTACCGCACACCGCATGGCACGGCCCGCCGCCGGGTACGGCCAGCACGGCAGCCGACGGGACAGACCCCGTCGGCCAGGCACCAGCACGCGATCGAGCATGCTCGCGGCCCACCGGCCTGACCGGCCACCGGACCGCCGAGGGGAGGAGAGTCCGGTGACCGCCATGAGGCCACTACAGGCCATGCCGGCCGAGAGCGTGGTCGGCGCGCCCAGACCGGTCGGCCGTCCCGACCAGGTCCCGGCAGCCGGGCCCGCAGGAGCACCCGTCGGCCCCGGACGGCCTGCGGCCCCGCCGCGCCCCCAGCCCCCCGCCGTCCACCACGCGCTGCTCTGCGTCAACGCCCCCGCGATGGCCGCCTCCGGCCCGGACGGTCAGCTGCGCGGCCACGGCCTGCACGGCTTCTACCGCAACGGGGTCCGGGTGCTGGCCCGGATGGAGCTTCGGCTCGGCGGCATGGAGCCGCTGCCGCTGCAGGGCACCTTGACCAGCACCGCCCAGGCCCGTTTCCTCGGCTCCGTCCGCGTCCCCGGCGACCTTGACCCGGACCCGGCGCTCACCGTCGAACGGCTGCGCCACGCGGACGGCGTGGAGACGGTCACGGTGCGCAACACCGGTGCCCGGCCCGCCCGGCTGCCGCTGGAGGTCGCCCTGGGCACCGACCTCGGCCCGGTGGCCGAGATCGCCGCCGGGCACCGCTCGCCCGACCTGCCCGGCCAGGTGCAGTCCGCCGGGCTGCGCTGGTCGGGTCCCGCGCACAGCGCCGTGGTCAGCGCCAAGCCGTCCCCGCACGCCGTCCTGGCGGGGGCCGGGGTCCTCCGCTGGGACTTGGAGGTCCAGCCGGGCGCCCGCTGGTCGGTCGAGCTGCGCGCCGAACTGGAGAGCGCCCCGAGCGGCCCGCGCCCGCCCGGTGGGCGCGGCACCGGTGTCCCGCTGCCCTGGACGGAACCGGAGGTGCGCAGCGACGACCCGCGCGCCGCCCCGCTAGTCGATCGTTCCCTGGACGCCCTCGGCGGGCTGCTGTTCGCCGACCCGGACCGCCCCACCGACCTCTACCCGGCCTCCGGTGCGCCCTGGCGCTTCGGCCTCGCCCCGGCCGACGCCCTCTGGGCCGCCCGGCTGACCCTCCCGCTGGGCACCCGGCTCGCGGTCGGCACCCTGCGTGCGCTGGCCCGCCGTCAGCAACTCGCCTCCGCCCCCGGTCGCACCGAGGGCCTGCTGCCCGGTGGCCTGCGGCACGGCGGCCCCGAACTGCCGCCCACCTGCACGGCCACCGAGGCCACGCTGCTGTTCGTCACCGTGCTCGCCGAGGCCTGGCGCTGGGGCTTGCCGCGGGCTGAGGTCGCAGAACTTCTCCCGGCCGCCGAGCGGGCCCTGGCCGCCCTGCGGGAGGGCTTGGTCGACGGCTTCGTCACCGACCTGAGCCGCCCGGTCGCGGACCGCGGCGCCCACCCGGTCGCCGCCCGGGTCGAGGTCCAGGCGCAGGCCCACCGGGCGGCCCTGCACGGTGCCGAGTTGCTGGAGGCCTTCGCCAGGCCGGGAGCCGGGGAGTGGCGGAGCTGGGCGGCCGACCTGCGCGGGCGCTTCCGCGAGCGGTTCTGGATCGACGACCTCTCCGGCGGCCGCCCCGCCGCCGGGCTGGCCCCCGGCGGCCAGCCGCTGCCCGCGGTCGCCTCCTCCCTGGTGCACCTGCTCGACACCGGGCTCGCTGCCGACGGCGGACGGCACGAGAGCCTGCTTGACCGCGAACACACCCGGCTGTTCGCCCAGCGCCTGGTCGCGCCCGAGCTGGACAGCGGTTGGGGTCTGCGGACCCTCAGCGCCAAGTCGCCCCGCTTCAACCCGCTGGGCCACCGCGGTGGCGCGGTGCGGATCCACGAGACCGCGCTGGCGATCGCCGGCCTCGCCGAGGCCGGCCACGAGAACGAGGCCGGCACCCTGCTGGAGGGCCTGCTCGCCGCCTCCGCCCACTTCGAGTCACGGCTGCCCGAGATGTACGCGGGGGAGCAGCGCATCCCCGGCTGCCCACCGGTGCCGCACCCTGCGGCCTGCCGCCCGGCGGCGGTCTCCGCGGCCGGGGCCGTCCACGCGGTGTTCGCGCTCGCCGGAGTCCGGCCGGACGTCCCGGGCGGCCGCGTCCTGGTCCGCCCGGCGAGCACCGCTCCGCTCGGCGAACTCGAACTGACCGGCCTGCGGGTGGCGGGCGAGCCCTTCTCGGTCCGGGTGAGCCGGATCGGGGTGGCGATGGTGGAGGAGGCTTCTGCGGACCTGCAACTGGTCGCCCGCTGACACCGGACCGGGCAGCGCCTGCCGGCACCCCGCCCGCGCACACCCCGGCCACCCCGGAGCCGGTCGCCCGTGCGCGAATCGTGCCGGGCGGCCACGGCCCCCACGGGCGCGCGCTCCCGTACGGGCCTGTGCTTATCGTCAGAGAGACGACTATGATCGTCGCCATGTCGCGCTACGATCCGTCGGCCTTCCCTCCGTTCGCTGTCACGGTTGACCTGGTGGTTCTGACGGTGCGCGACCACTCGCTCTGCGCCCTCCTGGTCAGACGGGGTGAGCCGCCCTACCAGGGGTACTGGGCGCTGCCCGGCGGCTTCGTCCGCCCGGATGAGGGCCTGGCCGAGGCGGCCTCCCGCGAGCTGGCCGAGGAGACCGGGCTGCGCGCCCACTCCGCCCCCGGCCACGAGGCGGCGGGCCCCGGCGCGGCCGGTGCCCACCTGGAGCAGCTCGCCACCTACGGCCACCCGCAGCGCGACCCCCGGATGCGTGTGGTCAGCGTGGCCTACCTGGTGCTCGCCCCGGACCTCCCCACCCCCCGGGCCGGCGGCGACGCCAGCGGCGCCCGCTGGGCCCCGGTCAGCGAACTCCTCGGCGAGAACCCGACCGACGGGGTCCCGCTCGCCTTCGATCACGGCCTGATCCTGGCCGACGGCGTGGAACGCGCCCGTTCCAAGATCGAGTACTCCTCCCTGGCCACCGCCTTCTGCCCGACCGAGTTCACGGTGGGCGAGCTGCGCCGGGTCTACGAGGCCGTCTGGGGTGTCGCCCTCGACCCGCGCAACTTCCACCGCAAGGTCACCGGCACCCCCGGCTTCCTGCTGCCCTCCGGCGGCACGACCACCCGTCAGGGCGGTCGCCCGGCCCAGCTCTTCACCGCCGGCGGCGCGACCGTCCTCAACCCGCCCATGCTCCGCCCCGACTCCTGAACGCCCCGACTCCTGAACGCCTCGACTCCCGAGTACCCCGGGCAGCCTCGGACACCCGCGGCCCCGGACGCCCGCCCGCACGGGACGCCGAACGGCCCCGGCCCGGAGGCCGACGGGGCGCCCCCGACGCACAGTGTCGGTGGACGCTTCGGTCGCCGGGCCGAAGGCCTTCGGACCCTGGGAGCTCTGTGATGGACGCCGACGACCTGTGCGCCAATCAGCGGGACGGCCTCGTGAAGCTGGTGGCGGCCTCCAAGAGCCTCACCACGACGACCGACAGGACCGAGAAGCAGTTGGCCGCCTTGAAGGCCGCGCACGGCGACCCGGCGACGATCGCCTCCGTGCAGGAGAGGCTGGACGCCGAGCAGGAGCAGCTGGCCCAGATCGCCCTGGAGGGCAAGGTCGCCGCCGAGGAGTTCCAGCAGCAGTGCGCCGGCGAGCCTCTCCCGCCGGGTGCCGCGGCTTTCCTGACGACATAGGCCGGCCCCGGCGCCTGGCCGGGAACCGGGGTGGTGCCGACGGCGCGTCGGAGCGGCGGCGCCCGTGAATCGCAGGATCGGATTGTCCCCTGATCGGGTGAGGCGAGCGGGTGGCGGGCCCGTGGCGGTTCGGTAATGCCCGGAATCTGCGGTGCTGGCCCCTAATGTGCTGGCGTCGAGCAGGTCGGCCGAGGGCATGGGAGCAGCCAGCGATGATCCAGATCACCGGACTGACCAAGGTCCATCGCAAGGGCACCCCGCCCGCCGTACTCGATCTGACCTTCGACGCCCGGCCGGGGATGGTCACCGTGCTCCTCGGCGACGAGGGGGCCGGCAAGTCCACCGCGCTGCGGCTGATGCTCGAACTCGAACGCGGCCAGGGCATCACCCTCTTCGACGGCCGCCCCTACCGCCGGATCCGCCGCCCCGAACGCGAGGTCGGAGTGCTGTTGCCCGGGCCGGGCGAGGGAGCCGCAGCGGTGGCCGGGAACCCGGGGCGCAAGGCAGGCGGGCACCTGCGGATGCTGGCCGCGGCCGTCGGCGTCCCCATGCGGCGGGCCGACGAACTGCTGGAGCAGACCCGGCTGGCCGCCGTGGCCGGGCAGCGGTTGCGGACCTTCTCGCCGGGCATGCACCGCCGGCTGTCCCTGGCCGCCGCGCTGCTCGGCGACCCCGGGACCCTGCTGCTGGACGCGCCGACCGAGGGCCTGTCCCCGCGCAACGTCGAGTGGTTCCACTCCTTCCTGCGCTCCTTCGCGGTCGCGGGCGGGACGGTGCTGGTGACCACCCGGATCCCGCAGGAGGCCGCCCAACTCGCGGACCGGGTGGTCACCCTGGACCACGGTCGCTCGGTGGCCGACCAGCCGGTCGCGGAGTTCTGCCGCACCAGGCTCAGCCCCGAAGTGGCCGTCCGGGGGCCGCAGATGGCGCGGCTGGCCGACCTGCTGGTCAGCCAAGGCGCCGAGGTCCGCCGGGACGGCGGCGCGGGCCTCGCGGTGGCGGGCATCGACCGCACCGAGATCGGTGAACTCGCCTACCAGCACGGGATCCTGCTGCACGAGCTGGCCGACCGGGTGGTCGAGCAGCCGGTGCCCCGGGCGGCCCTGCCGGTCGCTTCCGGCCGATCCGGCCGCCTCCGCCGCCAGCCGGAACCCGGATCGGCCCACGGGGCGGTCCCCGAGGGCGCGCAGCCCGGCACCGACCCGCAACACCAGCCCACCGCCGCCGACCCCGCGAACCCCGCGCACCCCGAGCCCTCCGTCCCGGAGCCCGCCGCCCCGGAGCCCGCCGCCCCGGAGCCCTCCGGCCCGGAGCCCGCCACGGAGGGCCGCGCCCGCGAGGACGCGGCCCGGAACACCCGTGCGCTGCCCGTCGCTGCCATGACGGCCGCCCTGCCCGTCCTCGCCGCGGTCACCGCCCCGCAGCCGGAGCCGGCCTCCACCGTCGCCGTCGACCGGCTCTTCCGGGACCAGCCCGGTGCCACCTCGCCCGCCCGCGTCGAGGTGGTCCGCACCGAGGCGGAGCCCGTCCGGTCCGGGAACGGACCGGAGAGCGAGGCCGGGACCGAGCCCGTGCGCGGCCGGCAGAGCGCCGCCGACCTGCTCACCGACGACACCGTCCGGCTCGGCCGGGTCACCACCGGCAAGGCCCCCGCCACCTCCGCCACCCCCGACGACCACCGGAGCGAGTGAACCGTGCGTGTCCTGGCCTACGAGCTGCGCCGCCTGCGCGGCCTGCGTTCCACCTGGCTGCTGCTCTCCGCCGTCCTGCTCTGCGACGTGGTCGTGGCCGCCGTCCTGGCGAGCCAGGCCCCGGCCGGTCCGTTGGCCGCCCCGGCCGGGGTGCGGCTGCTGACCGCCGCCGTCCCGCTGATCCCGCTGCCCTTCGCCGCGCTCGGCGCCGGCGTGCTGGGGGCGCTCTCGTACGGGCACGAGGTGCGTCACCCGGGGCTGGCGGCCTCGCAGGTGGCCTACTCGCGCCGGGTGCGGCTGCTGCTGGCCAAGCTGCTGGTGGTCGGTCCGGTGGCGGCGGTGCTGGCGCTGGCCACCGTGCTGCTCGACACCGTGGCCGTGCACCTCGCCCTGCCGGACGGGGTGACGGTGGCGGCCTGGACGGATCCCGGCGCGCTGTCCGACAGGGCGTCCGGGGCGCTGGGCGCCGTCGGGCTGAGCGGGCCGGCCGACCTGCCGGGCGCCTTCGCCCCGCTGGGGCTGGTGGCCGGGCACGGGGTGCCGGCCGCGCTGCTGGCCTTCGTCCTGCTGACCGTGGTGGCCGCCTGGACGGGTGTGCTGACCGCCTCGCTGACCCGCAGCGCCGCCGCCGGGGTGCTCCTGTTGTGCGCGCTGCCGCCGCTGCTGGAGTCCGGAGTGGCTCTGCTGCTGCGCCGGACCGGCCGTCCGTGGCCGACCCGGGCGACGGAGCTGCTGCCCTTCCAGTCCGGCATCGAGTGGGCCTACGGCTGGGTGTACGGCGGAGCCCGTGGGGCGGCGGCCGGTAGTGCGGCGTTGACCGATCCGGCGCTGCTGGTGGCGGTCGCGGCCCCTGCGGCGGCCCTGCTGCTGGCCGCCCTGCTGGTCCAGGTCCGCCGCCGCTCGCTGTAGACCGCCGTCGCGCGCGCCCGGGCCCGTCGCGCGCGCCCGGGCCCGGGCCCGTCGGGCGGACCGCACGCCGTCCCGAAGCACCAAGATCGACCAGCAGTGACCGTAATGAGCGGTTCTTCCTGATAAGAAGTCAATTATCCAGCCACGGTCGATCACCCTTTCGTGTGCTTTTCACGAGAATCCTCAAGCTGCGCCCGCCAATCGCCGACAAAGGATGGCGTGAGTACCCTTGCGCACCCCACCATGACCCCCGCCCGTTCCGCCGATGGGCCCATCCACGGCCCTGGCGATCTGGACCGCTTCTCGTACGCCGACCGGCCGACCCCGCCGGCGCCCCGCTGGGAGGGCGCCGAGTCCGACATCGCCCGGGTCGGCCGCAAGACCACCAGCAGCCGCGGCCGCGGTCTGCACGGCCAGCTGGTTCAGCAGCTCGGCCAGATGATCGTCTCCGGCGACCTCGGTGCCGACCGCCCGCTGGTGCCCGAGGAGATCGGCCAGCGCTTCGAGGTGTCCCGGACGGTCGTCCGCGAGTCGCTGCGCGTGCTGGAGGCCAAGGGCCTGGTCAGCGCCCGCCCGAACGTCGGCACCCGGGTCCGCCCGGTCGGCGACTGGAACCTGCTGGACCCGGACATCATCGAGTGGCGCGCCTTCGGCCCCCAGCGGGACGAGCAGCGCCGGGAGCTGTTCGAGCTCCGCTGGGCGATCGAGCCGCTGGCCGCCCGGCTCGCGGCCGGTCACGGTCGGGAGGACGTCCAGCAGCGGCTGGTCGAGCTGGTCGAGATCATGGGTCACGCCGCCGCCCAGGCCGACCTGTCCACCTACACCCGGGCCGACGCGGAGCTGCACGGCCTGGTCCTGCAGATGGCCGGCAACCGGATGCTGGAGCACCTGTCCGGCATCATCTCCTGCGCCCTGCAGGTCTCGGGTGGTCCGACGATCTCGTGCGAGCGGCCCTCCGAGTCCTCCGTCAGCCTGCACGCCCGGCTGGTGGACGCGCTCGGCACCGGCGACGGCACCGCGGGCGAGGCCGCGATGCGGGCGCTGCTCACCGTCCACCCCGAGATGGAGCCCTCCGTCCCCGCCCCCCGGGAGCACTGAGCGGACTGTTCTCGGTGAGCGGACGCGCCGGGCGCGGTCCCGCTCCTCCAGGGCCCTCCGGCCGCACCGTGTGGCGCAGCCGGAGGGCCTCTGCGTGGGCGAAGGCGCACGGGTGCGGGGGCGGTGTGGATCGGAGGGACCCGTCCCCGGCGTCCCGATAGCGTGGCCCGCCCATGACAATCGACTTCGGCGCGAGTGCGCGATGATGGATGACGGCCCCGGGGCCGCGGGCGCCGAGTGGTGTGACCCGCGACACCAAGGCCATGCGTAACACTTGACGAGTAGCAGCGATGTGTCCTGAGCGGGAGCAGCTCCGGAATACTCCAACATGTCAGAATGCTGTGTTGGTCCGCGGCGCTGCTGCCGTCCTGCAAACCCAGTCCTCAAGCCCGAGTCGGTCGGAATCGACACCGCGCGTCCGGCGCGCGATCTCCTTCCCCGCCCGCTCGGGCGGCCGGTACGGGTTCGAGTCCACTCATCGTCCGAGAGGTTGTTCGTGTCGGCCAGCACATCCCGTTCGCTTCCCCCCGAGATCGCCGAGTCCGCGGCTCTGCTGGCTCTCATCGAGCGGGGCAAGGCCCAGGGGCAGATCGCCGGTGACGACGTGCGCCAGGCGTTCGAGGCGGACCAGATCCCGGTCACCAAGTGGAAGAACGTCATGCGCAGCCTCAACCAGGTACTGATTGAGGAGGGGGTGGACCTCATGGTCAGCGCGGCCGAGCCGGCCGGCGCCAAGCGCAAGAGCGTTGCTGCCAAGAGCCCCGCCAAGCGCACCGCCACCAAGGCTGTCACCACCCGGACCCCGGCCGCTTCGTCGGCCCCGACCAAGCCGCCCGTGCGGATCGCCCCCGGCGCCCCCGTCGCGGCTCCGGCCGTCGCGGCCGCCGCCGCGGCGCCCGCCCCCACCGTGTCCGCCGAGATCACCGTCGAGGAGACGACCACCGTCGTCACCGAGGTGAAGGCCGTTGCGGCGAAGAAGGCCGCGCCGGCCAAGAAGGCCGCGGCCAAGAAGACCGCCGCGCCGGCCAAGAAGACCGCCGCCAAGAAGACCGCCGCCGGCAAGGGCGGCAAGGGCGACGAGGAGCTGCTCGGCGAGGAGGAGCTGCTCGAGGACGCCGCGCTGCCCGGTGACAAGGCCGAGGCCGAGGGCGCCCCGGAGGAGGAGTCGGAGGGCTTCGTCCTCTCCGACGACGACGAGGACGACGCGCCGGCCCAGCAGGTCGCCGTCGCCGGTGCCACCGCCGACCCGGTCAAGGACTACCTGAAGCAGATCGGCAAGGTCCCGCTGCTCAACGCCGAGCAGGAGGTCGAGCTCGCCAAGCGCATCGAGGCCGGTCTGTTCGCCGAGGACAAGCTCTCGGCTGCCGACAAGCTCGCCCCGAAGCTCAAGCGCGAGCTGGAGATCATCGCCGAGGACGGCCGCCGGGCCAAGAACCACCTGCTGGAGGCCAACCTCCGCCTGGTGGTCTCGCTGGCCAAGCGCTACACCGGCCGCGGCATGCTGTTCCTGGACCTGATCCAGGAGGGCAACCTCGGTCTGATCCGTGCGGTCGAGAAGTTCGACTACACCAAGGGCTACAAGTTCTCGACCTACGCCACGTGGTGGATCCGCCAGGCGATCACCCGCGCCATGGCCGACCAGGCCCGCACCATCCGCATCCCGGTGCACATGGTCGAGGTCATCAACAAGCTGGCCCGCGTCCAGCGCCAGATGCTCCAGGACCTGGGCCGCGAGCCCACCCCGGAGGAGCTGGCCAAGGAACTCGACATGACCCCCGAGAAGGTCATCGAGGTCCAGAAGTACGGTCGTGAGCCGATCTCGCTGCACACCCCGCTGGGCGAGGACGGCGACAGCGAGTTCGGTGACCTGATCGAGGACTCCGAGGCGGTCGTCCCGGCCGACGCGGTCTCCTTCACCCTGCTCCAGGAGCAGCTGCACTCGGTGCTGGACACCCTCTCCGAGCGCGAGGCCGGCGTGGTCTCGATGCGCTTCGGTCTGACCGACGGCCAGCCGAAGACGCTCGACGAGATCGGCAAGGTGTACGGGGTCACCCGTGAGCGCATCCGCCAGATCGAGTCGAAGACCATGTCGAAGCTGCGCCACCCGTCGCGCTCCCAGGTGCTGCGCGACTACCTGGACTGATCGGTCCGCCGGTCGGCCAGGCCCGACCGGCAGCAGCACGCGACGAAGGCCCGGAACCCGTGGGGTTCCGGGCCTTCGGGCTGTTCGGGGGCGGTGCGTCAGCGTCCGGGTGGCGCTTGTCGCTCGTCCGGGTGGCGGCATGCCGGGAAGGGGTCGCGCAGTGTAGTTGATCACCTACGCTGTGCCGGTTGCCTGCTGCCGAGCCTTGTGGAGTCACGGTGCTGACCGACCCGGACCGAGCCGACCTGCCGACCTCCGTCCCGCGCCGGGTCGTCCCGGCCGCCGCCCGTCCCGGCCGCCGTCGGCGGCGTGGCGCCCTGCTGGCGCTGCTCGCCGCCGTCCCCGTGCCGCTGGTCGCCCTCGGGGTGGCCGGTCCGGCCGAGGCGCAGCGCCGGGTGGTCGGGGGCGGCGCGGTGAGCACCGCCGACCACCCCTGGATCGTGGCGCTGGCCAGCCGCCAGCAGTTCGGCAGCGGGCGCTCCGGCCAGTTCTGCGGGGGTGCGCTGGTGACCCCGACCAAGGTCGTGACGGCCGCGCACTGCTTCTACGACGAGTCCAAGGGCCGGGTGGACCGGCCGGGGCTCAAGGTGGTCGTCGGCCGGGACGACATGCGCGGCTCGGCCGGTCGTGAGGTGGCCGTCCAGCGGGTCTGGATCCACCCCGACTACAACTTCGCCGCGAACATGAACGACGTGGCGGTGCTCACCCTCGCCGAGTCCCAGGGCTCCCGGCCGGTGGTCGAGCTGGTCGGCCAGGGGGAGAGCGGGCCGTACGCGGCGGGGACCGGAGCGCAGGTCTACGGCTGGGGTGACACCAGTGGACGGGGCGACTACTCGCCGCTGCTGCGCGAGGTGGACGTGCCGATCGTCTCGGACCAGACCTGTGCGCACGCCTACCCGGGCGGTCAGGACGGCAAGTTCGACGCCCGGGGCATGGTCTGCGCGGGCGAGGAGAAGGGCGGCAAGGACGCCTGCCAGGGGGACAGCGGCGGACCTCTGATCGTGGCCGGCCGGCTTGCCGGGCTGGTGTCCTGGGGGACGGGCTGCGCGGAGGCGGGGCACCCCGGCGTCTACACCCGGGTGTCCTCGGTCACGGACGCGGTGCGCTCCGCGCTCTGAGCGCCCCCGAGCGTCGCCGCGGGTGATGGCGTGGTGACGTTCTGACGCCGTTTCGGCTCCGACCGAACCCGGCCCCCGCTCTCGGTTCCGTGGTCGGGGTGGACGGGGGAGAACGGTCGGGAGAACAGCGAAGCCGGGTGGACGGCCCCGAAGGGTCCTCCACCCGGCTCCCCGGTCGCGCGCGGTGCGCGGCCGGACACAGCTCGACGCTGGTTGCTTGTCGAGGCGCCTGGGTCAGCGCTCGTCGTCGGTGGCCGTCACGGTGGTGCTGGTGGTGAGACGGCCGCTCTCGTCCTGTATCTCCACGGCGATCTTCTTGAGCTCCGGCTCGAACTTCCGGCCGTGGTGGGCACAGAAGAGCAGCTCTCCGCCACTGGCGAGTACGACGCGCAGGTATGCCTGGGCGCCGCAGCGGTCGCAGCGGTCAGCCGCGGTGAGCGGGCTCGCAGGTGTCAGAACAGTAGTCACGTCGCCTCTTCTCTAGCTCGACGAGCTGTCGTACCAGGGTCAACATCCAACCAGGCCGAAAACGTTCCCGCTCGTGGCTTTTCTTCTCTGAGGATTCTGCTGTGTTGATGAGGACGTGCCCCGGGTGCCGGTGGTTCATGCGTGCCGAATCCCGGGAGCTGCCCGTCGCTCGAACGTCCGATCGGGACCGGGGTCGAGGTCCGCGTAGCATAATCCTCTGCCGGGTTGGAGCATAAGCCCCGTCCCGGGCCCCGGTAGCCTGCATAACGGCAGTTCCGGAGCCTGTTCCGGACCCCACGGTCCGCCAGGACCGGTGGTACCGGGAGGAGATGGCGCCCCGGGGCCCACGCCCGGGTGCGGTCCTTGTTCGCGCAGCGCGTACAAGCTGCGCCGGGCCGGCCCGCTGTGCTGTGCACCCGTCGCAGGGTGGCGAGCACACAGAGCGACGACTGTCGGTGCGGCGTGCTGCACTGGCGGTTGGTCCGGATGCGTCCGGATGTGACCGATGAGACAGAACTTCACCGAGGAGAGTGCCGCGTGAGTGCCGAAACGACCGTGCCGTCCGCGCTGCTGGCCGGCGACGACGGTTCCAACTACACCGCGCGGCACCTGCTCGTCCTGGAGGGTCTGGAGGCCGTCCGCAAGCGCCCCGGCATGTACATCGGCTCCACCGACAGCCGCGGTCTGATGCACTGCCTCTGGGAGATCATCGACAACTCGGTCGACGAGGCGCTGGGCGGCTACTGCGACCGCATCGAGGTGCTGCTGCACCCGGACTCCTCGGTGGAGGTCCGCGACAACGGCCGCGGGATCCCGGTCGACGTCGAGCCCAAGACCGGGCTGTCCGGCGTCGAGGTCGTGATGACCAAGCTGCACGCGGGCGGCAAGTTCGGCGGCGGCTCGTACGCGGCCTCCGGCGGTCTGCACGGCGTCGGTGCCTCGGTCGTCAACGCGCTCTCCGCCCGGCTGGACGTCGAGGTCGACCGCAGCGGGCACACCCACGCGATCAGCTTCCGCCGCGGCACTCCCGGCATCTTCACCGAGGCCAGCCCGGACGCGCCCTTCGAGCCCGCCAACGGCCTCACCAGGACCCGCAAGGTGCCCAAGGCCCGCACCGGCACCCGGATCCGCTACTGGGCCGATCGGCAGATCTTCCTCAAGGACGCCAAGCTCTCCCTGGAGAACCTGCACAGCCGGGCCCGGCAGACCGCCTTCCTCGTCCCCGGCCTGACCATCGTCGTGCGTGACGAGCGCCTCACCGAGAGCGAGAAGGTCGAGGAGTCGGTCTTCCACTACGACGGCGGCATCGCCGAGTTCTGCGAGTTCCTGGCCCCCGACAAGCCGGTCAGCGACGTGGTGCGGCTGCACGGGGAGGGCACCTTCAAGGAGACCGTGCCCGTCCTGGACGACCTCGGCCACATGACCCCGACCGAGGTCACCCGGCACCTCGGCGTGGACATCGCGCTGCGCTGGGGCACCGGCTACGACACCACCCTGCGCTCCTTCGTCAACATCATCGCCACCCCCAAGGGCGGCACCCACGTCACCGGGTTCGAGCGCTCGCTGGCCAAGACCGTCAACGAGGTGCTGCGCGCCAGCAAGCTGCTGCGGGTCGCCGAGGACGACATCACCAAGGACGACGCCACCGAGGGCCTCACCGCCGTGGTCACCGTCCGGCTCGCCGAGCCGCAGTTCGAGGGCCAGACCAAGGAGGTGCTCGGCACCTCGGCGGCCAACCGGATCGTCGCGGCCGTCGTCGCCAAGGAGCTCAAGGCCTTCCTCACCTCGGCCAAGAAGGACCAGAAGCAGCAGGCCCGGGCCGTGCTGGAGAAGGTCGTCGCCGCCGCCCGCACCCGGGTGGCCGCCCGGCAGCACAAGGAGGCCCAGCGCCGGAAGACCGCGCTGGAGACCAGCTCGCTGCCCGCCAAGCTGGCCGACTGCCGCAGCGACGACGTCGACCGCAGCGAACTGTTCATCGTCGAGGGGGACTCCGCGCTCGGCACCGCCAAGCTCGCCCGCAACTCCGAGTTCCAGGCGCTGCTGCCGATCCGCGGCAAGATCCTCAACGTGCAGAAGGCCTCGGTGAGCGACATGCTCAAGAACGCCGAGTGCGCCGCGATCATCCAGGTGATAGGGGCCGGCTCGGGCCGCACCTTCGACATCGACCAGGCCCGTTACGGCCGGGTCATCTTCATGGCCGACGCCGACGTCGACGGCTCGCACATCCGCACCCTGCTGCTGACCCTGTTCCACCGCTACATGCGGCCGATGGTCGAGCAGGGCCGGGTCTTCGCCGCCGTTCCGCCGCTGCACCGGATCGAGCTCACCAGCCCCAAGCGCGGCCAGGAGAAGTACCACTACACCTACTCCGACGCCGAGCTGCGCTCCACCCTGCTGGAGTTCCAGCGCAAGGGGCAGCGCTGGAAGGAGCCGGTGCAGCGCTACAAGGGTCTGGGCGAGATGGACGCCGACCAGCTGGCCGAGACCACCATGGACCCGCGCCACCGCACCCTGCGCCGGATCAACCTGGGCGACCTGGAGCAGGCCGAGCGGATCTTCGACCTGCTGATGGGCAACGACGTCGCCCCGCGCAAGGAGTTCATCGTGGACTCGGCGGCCACCCTGGACCGGTCCCGCATCGACGCCTGACGGCCCGGACCGACGGGGGCCCTCCACCCGTGGGTGGAGGGCCCCCGCGCCGTCGGTTCCACCCGCGGTCCACCCCGGCTCCGATCAGCGGGGAGCGCCGGATCCGTAGCGTCGGAGAGGTCAGCACAAGCCTCTCCCGGACGGAGAAATCCGATGGCCTCCCTCGCCAACCTCCTGGTGATCGCCGCAGTGGTGGTCCTGGTGGTCACGCGCCAGATGCGCGTCCAGCGCTTGGACACCGAGCGCCGGTTCTGGCTGCTGCCGCTGATCCTGGGCGCGCTCGCGCTGCGTGATCCGCAGATCATCGACCACCAGCACACCGCGCTGTCCGCCACCCTCCTCGCCGCCGGCCTGGTCGCCGTGCTCGCGATGGGCTCGGTCTGGGGCTGGACCGTCCGGATCTGGCGGGCCGCCGACGGTGCCGTCCTGGTCAAGGGCACCAAGGCCACCCTGGCCGCCTGGGGCGGGATGGTCGCCGTCCGGATCGGCCTGTACGCGATCGGCTCGGCCCTGGGCGTCCACCAGGCGGGCAGCTCGCTGATGCTCGGCATGGCGGTCCTGCTGCTGGTCCGCTCGCTCGTGGTCAACTGGAGGGCCCGGACACTGGAGCCCGCGCAGGTGACCGCCGTACTGCACTGATCCGCTGCCGTGAGCACCGAGGAGGCCCCCTTGGCCGGGTGGTACTGGACCCGCTGGCCGTCCCGGGAGGGACTGGAGCGCGAGGCCGAGAGCCGGCCGCGGCGGGTCCTCACCGTGTTCGGCCGGACCGTCCTGGTGGCCGTCGTCGGCTGGGCGACCCTCTCCGAGGGCAAGTACGCCGGCTGGGCGGTGGCGACCGCGGTGGCCGGGCTGGTCGCGGCCGTCGCGCTGTGCGCGGCGTACCTGAGGGCCAGTCGGGAGCAGCACCGGGCGGCCTCGTACCTGCTGTCCGCCGTCGTGGTCGGCGCCGGCTGGCTCGCCAACGGGGGGCTGGCCTACACGCTGGCCGACTTCCTCTGGATCGGGCTGGCCGTCACGGCCCTGATCCGGCTGCCGCCCGCGCCCGCGCTGCTCACCGCGGCGGCCGCGCTGGCCTCGTACACGGCCGCCTCCCCGGCGAGCTGGCTCAGCGTCGCCGCCACCCTCGGCGGGTCCCTCCTGGTCGGCTTCCTGCTGCGGCTGGACATCGACGCGCGCGGCACCGCCCGTCGGCTGCTGGTCCAGGAGCGCGCCGCCCGGGCCGCCGAGGCGGAG
Source organism: Kitasatospora sp. NPDC127060 (assembly GCF_042724935.1). Taxonomy (NCBI): domain Bacteria; kingdom Bacillati; phylum Actinomycetota; class Actinomycetes; order Kitasatosporales; family Streptomycetaceae; genus Kitasatospora; species Kitasatospora sp. NPDC127060. Next base: position 40,644 of record NZ_JBHXEG010000014.1, on the reverse strand, counting down.
AGCGCGGCGCTCGCCGAACGGGCCAGGATCGCCCGGGAGATCCACGACGTGCTCGCGCACAGCCTCTCCGCGCAGCTGGTCCACCTGGAGGCGGCCCGGCTGATGCTGGACGCCGGGGTGGAGCGCGAGCAGATCCGCGAACGGGTCGTCGCCGCACGGCGGATGGCGCAGGACGGACTGGCCGAGACCCGGCAGGCGCTGTCCGCGCTGCGCGGGGAGTTCACGCCGGTCGGGGAGTTCCTGGTGGAACTGGCCGAGCGGGAGCGGGCCCCGATCACCGTCACCGGTACGCCCCGGCCGCTGGCCGCCGAGGCGGGGCTGGCGGTGCGGCGCACCGCGCAGGAGGCGGTGACCAATGTGCGCAAGCACGCGCCGGGCGCCCGCTGTTCGGTCGAACTGCGCTACCTGGACGACGCGGTGGAGCTGGAGGTGCGCAACAGCCGGGCGCCGCGCGGGCCGTCCGCCGGCGAGCCGACCGCCGCCGAGCTGGCCGGCAGCGGCAGCGGGTACGGTCTGCTGGGGATGCGCGAACGCGCGGAACTGCTCGGCGGCACCCTGCTGGCGGGCCCGGAGGACGGAGGGTGGCGGGTGTTGCTGCGGGTGCCGGCATGAGCGAGCGCGGCGAGCTCGTCATCGGAGGGTGCGCATTGCGCGAGACGACTGCCGGGCGCAGCGAGGTGGACGCATGAACGCGGGGGTCACCCGGGTGCTGGTGGCGGACGACCAGACGGTGGTGCGCGAGGGCATCGTGATGCTGCTGGGGCTGCTGCCCGGCATCGAGGTGGTCGGGGCGGCGGCGGACGGCGAGGAGGCCGTCGCCCTGGTGGAGCGTCATCACCCGGACGTGGTGCTGATGGACCTGCGGATGCCGCGGGTCGACGGCGTCGAGGCGACCCGGCGGATCCGGGCCGCGCATCCGGAGACCGAGGTCGTGGTGCTCACCACCTACGCCGACGACGAGTCGATGTTCCCGGCCCTGCAGGCCGGGGCGCGCGGCTACCTCACCAAGGACGCCGGCGGCGAGGAGATCGCCAAGGCCATCGCGGACGTCCGCGCGGGTGCGGCCGGGCTCTCCCCTCAGGTCCAACTCCGTTTGCTGGAAAGGCTTTCGGAGGCACCGGCGAAGTCCGCGTCGACGGGCGGGCCGGGCCCGGAGCGGTCGGCCGCGCGGAGCGGGGAGCTGCCGGACGGGCTGACCGTGCGGGAGGCCGAGGTGCTCGCGCTGATCGCCGAGGGGCTCTCCAACATGGAGATCGCCCAGCGGCTGTTCGTCAGCCAGGCCACCGTGAAGACGCACATCAACAACCTGTTCGCCAAGACCGCGGTGCGGGACCGCGCGCAGGCGGTCGCGTACGCCTTCCGGCACGGAATCACCGGTACGCAGCAGTAGTCGGATGAGCGTCCGTCAGATGATCGATCACCTCATTGAGTGAACGTATCTGCGATGGTCAGGGACGGTGTCCGGGGGCCTCCATGATGGTTCGGGTCAGAACGCCCGGCCCGGCCCAGGAGCAGCAGTGCCACAGCAGCAGACCAGCAGTCCCGGACAGGGGCAGCGATTCGACTGGTGGGCCGCTCCGGCCACCGCCGCCGCATCCGAGCCGGCTGCCGGGCCCCGCCGAACGGCGGTACCGGCCCAGCCGGTGCCCACCCGTACGGCCGCCGGCCGGGCGGCCGCCCCCGAGCCGGCGGCCGCCCCCGCCGCCCCGCCGTCCGCGTCCCCGGTCGTGCCGCCGCCGGCCCCGGCCGCCGCGTCGGCCGCCGCACCGGTGGTCCCGCCGGAGCCGACCGCACCGGTGAGCACCACCGACAGCACCGAGGTCTACCGGAGCGTCCAGGCCAGCGCGGCCTTCCAGGACATCCGCCGCAGCTACCGGGGCTTCGTCTTCCCGACCAGCGGGGCATTCCTCGGCTGGTACCTGATGTACGTCGCCGCCGAGGCCGCCGCTCCCGGCGTGATGCGCACCCCGGTGGCCGGCCCGCTCAACGTGGCCTGGCTGCTCGGCCTGCTGCAGTTCGCCTCGACCTTCCTGCTCACCTGGCTCTACGCCCGCAACGCCCGGACCAACCGCGACCGCGCCGCCCTGGGCCTGCGCTGGGACACCCAGGACCAGCTGCGATGACGGCCACCACCGGCGTGCTGACCACCGCCACCCCGCCCCCCGTCGCCCCCACCGGCCAGCACCACGGCCTGGCGATCGTGCTGTTCGCCGTCATCGTCCTGGTCACCCTGGGGATCACCCTCTGGGTCGGCCGCCAGGGCAACGCCGCCGAGGACTTCTACGCCGGCGGGCGTGACTTCACCCCGTTGCAGAACGGCTTCGCCCTCTCCGGCGACTACCTCTCCGCGGCCTCCTTCCTCGGCGTCGCCGGGCTGATCGCCCTCTACGGCTACGACGGCGTGCTCTACAGCATCGGCTTCCTGGTGGCCTGGCTGGTCGTGCTGATGCTGGTCGCCGAACTCGTCCGCAACGCCGGCCGGTACACCCTCGCCGACGTGCTCGCGCTGCGGCTGCGCCGCCGCCGGGTGCGGGCGGCGGCCGGTGGCGCCAGTGTCGTGGTCACCCTGCTCTACCTGGTCGCCCAGATGGTCGGGGCCGGCTCGCTGGTCGCCCTGCTGCTCGGCACCAACAGCGCCCAGGCCCGGACCTGGACGATCATCGCGGTCGGCGCCCTGATGATCGTCTACGTCACGATCGGCGGGATGCGGGCCACCACCTGGATCCAGATCGTCAAGGCCGTCCTGCTGATCGCGGGTTCGGTGCTGCTGACCGTGCTGCTGGTGGTCCGCTTCCACGGCGACCTCCTCGAGCTGATGCGCCAGGCCGCCCAGCACAGCGGCGCCGGGCACCGCTACCTCGAACCCGGGCTCAAGTACGGCGCCACCTTCACCAGTCGGCTGGACTTCTTCAGCCTGGGCCTGGCCCTGGTGCTCGGCACCGCCGGCCTGCCGCACATCCTGTCCCGCTTCTACACGGTGCCCACCGCCCGGGCCGCCCGCCGCTCCACGATGTGGGCGATCGGCCTGGTCGGCGGCTTCTACCTGATGGCCATCGCGCTGGGCCTGGGCGCCACCGCGCTGATCGGCTCGGCCGAGGTGCGGCACGCCAACTCGGCCGGGAACACCGCCGTTCCGCTGCTCGCCCTGGTGCTCGGCGGCGGCAACGGCAGCACCGGTGGGGTGGTGCTGTTCGCGTTGATCTCGGCGATCGCCTTCGCCACCATCCTCGCCGTGGTCGCCGGGCTGACCCTGGCCTCCTCGGCCGCCTTCGCCCACGACATCTGGGCCGGCGCCTGGCGCGGGCGTCCGCGCCGTCGCGGTGGGGAGCGGGCCGCGGAGAAGGTCAGCGAGCAGCAGGAGGTGGTGGTCGCCCGGTTCGCCGCCGTCGGGATCGGCGCGGTGGCGATCGTGATCAGCCTGTACGCCCAGCAGTTGAACGTCGCGTTCCTGGTCGGCCTGGCCTTCGCGGTGGCCGCCTCCTCGAACCTTCCGGTGCTGCTGTACAGCCTGTTCTGGTCGCGGTTCACCGTCCGGGGTGCGGTGTGGTCGGTGTACGGCGGACTGGTCCCGGCGATCGTGCTGGTGTTCTTCTCGCCGGTGGTCTCCGGCTCCAAGGTGGCGCTGTTCCCCGGCGTGGACTTCCACTGGTTCCCGCTGGAGAACCCCGGGATCGTGTCCATCCCGCTGGGCTTCCTGGCCGGCTGGATCGGGACGCTCACCTCGCCCGAGCCCGCCGACGCGGACCGCTTCGCCGAGCTGGAGGTGCGGGCCCTCACCGGTGCGGGCGCGGCCTAGCGAGGGTCTGTCCGGCGGATCTTGCCGGGCGCGCGGATCCGCCGGACAGACCCCAGCTGTACTGACCCGTGAGGTCGGGGCCCCGGCGGGCCAGGGGCCGCCGGGGTTCCCCCGTGTCTAGGCCCGGGCGGCCAGTCCGTAGCGGTGCTCCGGGCGGCCGGTGTCGCCGTAGCGCAGGGTCAGCCGCAGCCGGCTGTCGCGTTCCAGTTGCTTGAGGTAGCGCTGGGCCGTCGAGCGGCTCAGGCCGGTGGCGTCGGCGACCTCCTGGGCGGACAGCGGCCGGCCGGCCCGCCGCAGCACGCCGAGGACCAGGTCGGTGGTGGGCGCCGAGTGGCCCTTCGGCAGGGCGCCGGTGGGCGCGCAGGCGCTGCGCAGGGTCGCGAACAGCCGGTCCACCTCGTCCTGGCCGGCCTCCCGGGCCGGTGCGGCCAGCGCGTGCCGCAGCTGCGCGTACGAGACCAGCTTGTCCCGCAGTCCGGCGAAGGTGAACGGTTTGACCAGGTACTGCAGCGCACCGTGCTGCATCGCGGCGTGCACCGTGGAGACGTCCCGGGCGGCGGTCACCATCATCACGTCGCAGGCCACCTGGCGGTCCCGCAGCCGGCGGACCAGCGCCAGGCCGGTCTCGTCCGGCAGGTGGTGGTCGAGCAGCAGGAGGTCCACCGGGCGGCGCTCCAGCGCGGCCAGCGCCTCCCCGGCCGAGTGGGCGGTGCCGGTGACCCGGAAGCCCGGCACCTTGGCCACGTACGCGGCGTGCACGTCCGCGACCCGGAAGTCGTCGTCCACCACGAGTACGTCGATCATCACGCCTCCACGAGCTGAGCGGTGAGCAGGGCCTCGGGCAGTTCGACGGTGAACCGGGCGCCGCCGAGCGGGCCGGTGTCGAGCACGATCCGGCCGCCGGTCCGTTCGACCAGCCGCCGCACCATCGCCAGGCCCAGCCCGCGCGGGCGGTGCGCGGGCGCGTCCTTGCTGGTCCACCCCTCCTCGAAGACCCGTAGGCGCAGCTCCTCCGGCACGCCCGGGCCGCTGTCCGCGACCTGCAGCAGCAGGGTGGAGCCGGACGCCGCCAGCGTCACCTCCACCCGGCCGCCCCCCTCCAGGGCGTCCACCGCGTTGTCGATCAGGTTGCCGAGCACCGTCACCAGCGCCCGGGCGTCCACCACGGTGTCCGGCAGGTGGGCGGCCGGGGCCAGCGCCAGCCGCACCCCGCGCTCGCCGGCCACCGCCGTCTTGCCCGCCAGCAGCGCCGCCACGTGCGGGTCCTGCACCTGCTCGGCGATCCGGGCGGCGACCACGGCGTGCGAGCCGGACTGCTCCGAGATGAAGGCCACCGCCTGTTCGTGGCGGCCGAGTTCGAGCAGGCCGAGCAGGGTGTGCATCCGGTTGGCGTGCTCGTGGTCCTGGGCGCGCAGCGCGTCGGTGAGGCTGCGGGTGGTGTCCAGCTCGCGGACCAGCGACTCCAGTTCGGTGCGGTCGCGCAGCGTCACCACCGCCCCCTCGCTGGTGGCCGTCCGGTTCACCACCAGCACCCGGTCGTCCCGTACGGCGGGCAGGTCGGGGCCGGTGATCCGCCCGGTCAGCACGTCGGCCAGCCGGCCCGGGGGCAGCACTTCGGCGATCGGGCGGCCGGTGCAGTCCTCGGGCAGGCCGAGCAGCCGGAGGGCCTCGTCGTTGGCCAGCCGGATCCGGCCGCGCTCGTCCAGCGCCACCATGCCCTCGCGGATGCCGTGCAGCATCGCCTCCCGTTCGACCAGCAGCGCGGAGATGTCGGCCAGCGCGATGTTGTGGGTGCGGCGCTTGAGCCGGCGGGCCAGCACCAGGGTGGCGACGGTGCCGGCGGCCAGGCCGGCGGCGGCGCACAGCAGGATGCCGGTGAGCATCTTCAGCAGGCGGCGGCGGATCGAGTCGTCGCTGATGCCGACGGACACCTCGCCGACGATCCGGCCGTCCGTCGTCCGTAGCGGCACCTTGCCGCGGGCGGTGCGGCCCAGGGTGCCCTGCTGGATCGCGGTGACGCTGCGGCCGTTGAGCGCGGGCTCCGGGTCGGTGCTGACCCGCTGGCCGATCCGGCCGGGGTCGGTGTGCGAGAGCCGGATGCCGTCCAGGTCGGTGACCACGACGAAGCTGGCGCCGGTGGCCAGTCGGATCTGCTCGGCGTTGCGCTGCGCGGTGACGACGTCCCGGGCGTCGGCGGCCCGGGCGATGGTCTCGTCGGTGGCGGTGGCCTGGGCGATGGACAGCGCCCGCTGCATCGCGTCGTGGTCCAGTTCGCTGCTGACCGGGGCCAGGAACAGCCCGGCGGTCACGGCGGTGACGCCGACGGTGACGACGGTCTGGCTCAGCAGGAGCTGGGCGAAGACCCGGCGGGGCCAGTGGGGGAGCTTCATCCGGGCCTCCTCTCGGTGGCGTCGGTGCTACGGGGGCGGGTTCCGTCCGGGGTGGGTTCCGTCCGGGGTGGGTTCCGTCCGGGGTGGGTTCCGTCCGGGGTGGGTTCCGTCAGGGTTGGGGTCGGGACACCCTATGTTTCCGGGGTGTTTCTGTCAGCCCGCGTCCCCGCAGTTGTAGCGGAAGCAAAACGAGCAGAACACCCCTCAAAGCGGAGAAGTCGCACTACGCGGAGAAGGCTCCCGCCGGGGCCGGGGCCGCTTCTACCTTTCCGGGGCAAGCACTGACCCGGGAGGAATCAATGACCAATACCCCGGCGATCGAGCTGACCGGCGCGACGAAACGCTTCCGCACCCCGTCCGGGGCCCTGCACACCGCCGTCCGCGATCTCGATCTGACCGTCGCCCAGGGCGAGTTCGTCGCCGTCGTCGGCCCCACCGGCTGCGGCAAGTCCACCACCCTGACGCTGGTCAGCGGTCTGGAGGAGCCCACCGAGGGCGAGGTCCGGGTGTACGGCCAGCCCGTGCGCGGGATCGACCCCCAGGTCGGGTTCGTCTTCCAGCAGGACGCCGTCTTCCCCTGGCGCACGGTGCTGTCCAACGTGATGGCCGGGCCGCGGTTCCGCGGCGTGCCCGCCGCCGAGGCCAGGGAACGGGCCCGGGACTGGCTCGGCCGGGTCGGGCTGTCCGCCTTCGAGGACCGCTACCCGCACCAGCTGTCCGGTGGCATGCGCAAGCGCGTCGCGCTCGCCCAGACCTTCGTCAACGACCCGGCCATCCTGCTGATGGACGAGCCCTTCTCGGCGCTGGACGTGCAGACCCGCGCCCTGATGTCCGACCAGCTGCTGGAGTTGTGGGCCGGTACCGGCTCGTCGGTCGTGTTCGTCACCCACGACCTGGACGAGGCCATCGCGCTCGCCGACCGGGTCGTCGTGATGACGGCCGGGCCGGCCACCGTCAAGGAGATCTTCACCGTCGACCTGCCACGGCCGCGCACCGTGGAGGCCGTCCGGCTGGAACCGAGGTTCGTCGAGCTGTACCGCGAGATCTGGGCCTCGCTCGGCGAAGAGGTGCGCATCACCCGGGAGAGAGGAGCGGGTCGTGCCGCTTGAGACCGCGTCCGAAACCGCTTCGACCGCCGCAGGGAAGCCCCCGGCCGCCGCGACCAGGACCGAGGCCCGCGAACGGGCCGCCCGCAACCGCAGGCTGACCGTCTACGCGGCCCGGCTCGGCGTGCTGGTCGCCTTCCTCGGCCTCTGGGAGCTGTGCGCCCGCACCGAGGTCATCGACCCGTTCAACTTCTCGCAGCCGTCCAGGATCTGGGACCAGATCTGGCAGTGGATCACCCACGGCACCGCCCAGGGCTCGCTCGGCGAGCAGATCGGCTACACCCTGTACGAGGCCCTGAGCGGCTGGGTGATCGGCGTGGTCGGCGGTGTTCTGCTGGGCATCGCGCTCGGCCGGATCCGGTTCCTGGCCGATGTGTTCGGGCCGTACATCAAGGTGCTCAACGCCATCCCGCGCATCGTGCTCGCCCCGATCTTCCTGATCTGGTTCGGCCTCGGCCCGGCCTCCAAGGTCGCCTCCGCGGTGGTGCTGGTGTTCTTCCCGGTGTTCTTCAACGCCTTCCAGGGTGCCCGCGAGGTGGACCGCAACCTGGTCGCCAACGCCCGCATCCTGGGTGCCGACAACCGCAAGGTCACCCTCCAGGTGGTCATCCCCGCCGCCACCACCTGGATCTTCACCAGTCTGCACGTCAGCTTCGGCTTCGCGCTGATCGGCGCGATCGTCGGCGAGTACATCGGGGCCACCAAGGGCCTCGGCCTGCTGGTCGCCGCCGCCCAGGGCACCTTCAACGCGGCCGGGGTGTACGCCGCGATGACCATCCTCGCGGTCGTCGCGCTGGTCACCGAGGGGCTGTTGACCTTCGCCGAGAAGAAGCTGTTCCGCTGGAAGCCCGCCGACGCGGGCGACGGCCGCTGAACTCCCCCCCCGCCCGTAAGCACAGAGAGGCTCCCCCACGATGCGCCCGCACCCGACCGGCAGAGCTGCCGCCGCCGTCCTCGCCGCCGCCCTGGTCCTCCCGCTCTCCGCCTGCGCCAACGACGCCGCCTCCTCGGCCCACGGCGCCGCCCCGGCCGGGCAGCAGGTCGACGGCCCCAAGGTCAAGATCATGGTCGGCGGCCTGGACAAGGTCATCTACCTTCCCGCGATGCTCACCCAGCAACTCGGCTACTTCGCCGAGGCCGGAGTCAACGTCGAGCTGCTCACCGAGCCGGCCGGCGTCAACGCCACCACCGCGCTGCTGGCCGGTGACGTCCAGGGCGCCGTCGGCTTCTACGACCACACCATCGACCTCCAGGCCAAGGGCAAGCACGTCGAGTCGGTGGTCCAGTTCGCCCAGGCCCCCGGCGAGGTCGAACTCGTCTCCGCCAAGCAGGCCGACGCCATCAAGTCCGGCGCCGACTTCAAGGGCAAGAAGCTCGGCGTGACCAGCATCGGCTCCTCCACCGACTTCCTCACCAAGTACCTCGCGGTCAAGAACGGCGCCTCCGTCAGCGACTTCAGCCCGATCGCGGTCGGCGCCGGCCAGACCTTCATCGCCGCCCTCCAGCAGGGCAGCATCGACGCCGGGATGACCACCGACCCGACCGTCGCCGCCGTCCTCGACAAGGGCCTCGGCAAGATCCTCTACGACATGCGCACCCCCGAGGGCTCGCGCCAGGCGCTCGGCGGGCTCTACCCCTCGTCGTCGCTCTACATGAACACCGACTGGGTGGAGAAGAACAAGGAGACCACCCAGAAGCTCGCCGGCGCCTTCGTGAAGACCCTCAAGTGGATGTCCACCCACAGCCCGGAGGAGATCGCGGCGAAGATGCCCGCCGACTACGCCCAGGGCGGCGCCGAGCAGTACGCGGCGGCGATCAAGTCCACCCTGCCGATGTTCACCACCGACGGGGTGATGCCGGCCGACGGGCCCAAGACCGTGCTCGCGGTGCTCGCCGCCTTCCACCCGGACGTCAAGGGCAAGGAGGGGACGATAGACCTGGCCAAGACGTACACCACCGAGTTCGTCGGCAAGGCCACCGGCTGAGCCCGGCGCCCGTCGGTCCCGCGCTCACCCCCACGGGCGCGGGGCCGCCGCGGTGTTCAGAGCCCCCGTACGGACAGCACGTCCATCCGCGACGGCGTCCCCGCCGCCTTGCCGCAGCTCTCCGGACGCGGCGGCTCGCTCACCGACTCGATCACGTCCACTTCCCAGGCCCGGCCGTCCCGGTGCACCACCCGCACCAGCCAGCGGCCCGCGCCGTCCGGCCGCTGCACCAGGGTCAGCGCCGCCGCCCCGGTCTCGCCGGTCGCCAGCCGCACCGCGTGCTCGGCCGCCTGGCCCGGACGCTCCCAGCCCGAGCAGCCCCGCGACCACTCCGGCACCATGTGCCCGGCCGCCGTCGCCGCCAGTACCTCCTTGGCGCTCTCCGGCGTCAGCCGCCCGTACGCGTAGCCGTACGGCAGCACCAGCATGGTGGGGGAGAAACGGTGCCCGCCCAGGTGGGTCACCTCCCACACCTCGCTGTGCCCGGCCGCCGCCAGCTCCGCCGCGAGCGGACGGCCCAGCAGCGCGCAGCAGCGGTCCCGGCGGCCGTTGGTGCACACCAGGGCCAGCGGGCCGCCGACGTGCTCCACCCCGAAACCCGTGTGGTCGCCGACGCCCAGCGCCGCGAAGTCCAGCTCCAGCAGCTCCGCAGGGTCCCCGACCTGCGCCCGGCGCACCCAACCGCGGCCCGGCACCGCGTGGGCCACGACCACCTCGTGCCGCGCGGTCGGCAGGCAGTCCGCGTGCCGGCCCGGCCGCCGGATCAGGGCCACCCGCACGCCGGTGCCCGCAGCGGCCGCCTCCAGGGCTCGCCCGACCGCCGTGTCGAGGTGGCTCTCGGCCAGCGCCTTCGCGCCCCACGGGCCGTTCTGCTCCAGCAGCAGCCAGGTGGTCGCGACCGCCGCCGTCGCGGTCAGCGGTTCCGAAAGTTCACGCGACACGGTCGCACAGGTGCTCACTTGGGCAAGGCTACCCTCAGCCGTTCGGGCCGGCCGGGGGGCCGGGAACGGGCCTCTTACGAGCCCGCGCGACGGCCCCGGACACGTCGGGGGGCGGGGCACTCGCAGGCACCCCGCCCCCGGACCAGGCATCACGCCGGGCCGGGCATCACGCCGGGCCGGGCGTCATGCCGGGCCGGGCGTCACGCCGGGCCGGGCGTCACGCCGGACCCGCCACCACCGCGATCGGCGCCGCCACCGGGGTGCCCGAGCCGTCCCGGCGCGGGTCGCGCTCCGGCAGGTCGACCGGCGCGCCCTTGGCACCGGCCGCGCGGGCCGGGGCCGCACCCGCCCAGGCGAACGCCAGCGCGTCCTCGCCCCGCAGGAAGCGCTGGCAGCGGACGCCGCCGGTCGCCCGGCCCTTTCGCGGGTACTGCTCGAACGGGGTGACCTTCCAGGACGACTGCTCGTCACCGGACAGGGTGCCGGAGGCGCCCGCCACCGAGACCACCACCGCGTCCACGGCCGGATCCACCGCCGTGAACGACAGCACCCGCGCGCCGTCCGCCAGCTTGATGCCCGCCATGCCGCCCGCCGGACGACCCTGCGGACGGACCTGCCCCGCCGGGTAGCGCAGCAGCTGGGCGTCCGAGGTGATGAAGACCAAGTCCTCCTCGCCGGTGCGCAGTTCGACCGCGCCCACCAGCTCGTCGCCGTCCTTGAGGGCGATCACCTCGAACTCGTCCTTGTTCGCCGGCCACTCCGGCACCACCCGCTTCACCACGCCCTGCACCGTGCCCAGCGCCAGCCCCGGCGACGACTCGTCCAGCGTGGTCAGCGCCAGCACCCGCTCCCCGGCCTCCAGCCGCAGGAACTCCCCAACCGCGGCGCCGCCCGCCAGCGTCGGCGACGGCATCGGCGGCAGCGCCGGCAGGTCGATCACCGGCAGCCGAAGCACCCGGCCCGCCGACGTCACCACACCCACGTCCGCCCGCGCCGTGGCCGGCACCGCCGACACGATCACGTCGTGCTTGGCCCGCTTCTCCGACGGCTCGAACGGCTCGCCGTCCGCCGTCCGCGCCAGCAGCCCCGTCGAGGACAGCAGCACCCGGCACGGGTCGTCCGCCACCTCCAGCGGCACCGACAGCGCTGCCGACGGGGCCGCCCCCGCCTCCAGCAGCACCGTGCGCCGCTCCGTCCCGAACTGCTTGGACACCGCGCCAAGTTCGGACGACACCACGCTGCGCAGCTTGGTGTCCGACTCCAGGATCTCGGTCAGCTCCGCGATCTCCGAGTTCAGCTTCGCCTTCTCCTGCTCCAGCTCCACCCGGTCGAACCTGGTCAGCCGGCGCAGCGGGGTGTCCAGGATGTAGCCGGTCTGCGTCTCCGACAGCGAGAAGCGCTCCATCAGGCGCTCCTTCGCCTGCTGGGCGTTGTCACTCGACCGGATGATCGCGATGACCTCGTCGATGTCCACCAGGGCCACCAGCAGACCCTCGACCAGGTGCAGTCGCTCCTCCCGCTTGCGGCGGCGGAAGTCGCTGCGCCGGCGCACCACCGTGAAGCGGTGGTCGACGTAGACCTCCAACAGCTCCTTCAGGCCCAGCGTCAGCGGCTGCCCGTCCACCAGCGCCACGTTGTTGATGCCGAAGGTCTCCTCCAACGGCGTCAGCTTGTAGAGCTGCTCCAGCAGCGCCTCCGGCACGAAGCCGTTCTTCACCTCGATCACCAGCCGCAGCCCGTGCTCGCGGTCGGTGAGGTCCTTGACGTCCGCGATGCCCTGCAGCTTCTTCGCGTTGACCAGGTCCTTGATCTTCGAGATGACCTTCTCCGGGCCGACGTTGTACGGCAGCTCGGTCACCACGATGCCCTTGCGGCGCGCCGTGACGTTCTCGATCGTCGTGGTCGCCCGGATCCTGAACGTGCCGCGACCCGACTCGTACGCGTCCCGGATCCCCGACAGGCCGACGATCCGCCCGCCGGTCGGCAGGTCCGGACCGGGCACGAACCGCATCAGGGTGTCCAGGTCCGCGGTCGGGTGCTTGATCAGGTGCCGGGCCGCGGCCACCACCTCGGACAGGTTGTGCGGCGGCATGTTGGTCGCCATGCCGACCGCGATGCCCGTCGCACCGTTCACCAGCAGGTTCGGGAACGCGGCCGGCAGCGCCAGTGGCTCCTGCTCGCTGCCGTCGTAGTTCGGCCCGAAGTCGACGGTGTCCTCGTGGATCGACTCCACCATCGCCATCGAGGCCGCCGTCAGCCGCGACTCGGTGTAACGCATCGCCGCCGGCGGGTCGTCGTTGCCCAGCGAACCGAAGTTGCCGTGCCCGTCGATCAGCGGCAGCCGCATCGAGAACGGCTGCGCCATGCGCACCACCGAGTCGTAGATCGACTGGTCGCCGTGCGGGTGCAGCCGGCCCATCACCTCGCCCACCACGCGGGCGCACTTCACGTGCGCGCGGTCCGGGCGCAGGCCCATCTCGTTGGCCTGGTACAGGATCCGGCGGTGCACGGGCTTCAGACCGTCCCGCGCGTCGGGCAGCGCACGCGAGTAGATCACCGAGTAGGCGTACTCCAGGAAGGAGCCCTGCATCTCGTCCACGACGTCGACGTCGAGGATCCGCTCCTCGAAGTCTCCGGGCGGCGGGGTCTGCGAACTGCGGCGGGCCATCGCGGCGGGGCTCCCTTACGTGTCGCTGGCTGTGGCGGCGGCCGGTGGTCGGCCGGCCGTCGGGCGTCGGAACGGGCGGTGCCGTCCTGATGCACCGTCCTGCCGCCGCGACCGTCAACCGGACGCGACCGACAGGGCACGGCGCCCCCATTGTGGACCCTCGCGCCGACACTCCCGGTCAGCGGCCCTCTTCCGCCCCTGGCGAACGCCACTTCCGCGCGGACACAAACACGCCCCCCACGCGTTGCACCACAATGGGGGACGCCACACGAACCCCGACATCGACGACGGGAAGGACCCGAGCGCATGGCCAACCCGGCCCCCGCCTCCAGCCGAGGCATCGCCATCACCGAGCACCGCCTGGCCAACGGCCTGCGCGTCGTCCTCTCCGAGGACCGCCTCACCCCGGTCGCCGCGGTCTGCCTCTGGTACGACGTGGGCTCCCGCCACGAGGTCAAGGGCCGCACCGGCCTGGCCCACCTCTTCGAGCACCTGATGTTCCAGGGCTCCGCCAACGTCTCCAACAACGGCCACTTCGAGCTGGTCCAGGGCGCCGGCGGCTCGCTCAACGGCACCACCAGCTTCGAGCGCACCAACTACTACGAGACCATGCCCGCCCACCAGCTGGAGCTCGCCCTCTGGCTGGAGGCCGACCGGATGGGCTCGCTGCTCGCCGCCCTCGACGAGACGTCCATGGAGAACCAGCGCGCCGTCGTCAAGAACGAGCGCCGCCAGCGCTACGACAACGTCCCGTACGGCACCGCCTTCGAGAAGCTCACCGCGCTCTCCTACCCCGACGGCCACCCGTACCACCACACCCCGATCGGCTCGATGGCCGACCTCGACGCCGCCACCCTCGAGGACGCCCGCGCGTTCTTCCGCACCTACTACGCGCCCAACAACGCGGTGCTGTCCGTGGTCGGCGACATCGACCCCGAGCAGACCATCGCCTGGGTCGAGAAGTACTTCGGCTCCATCCCCGCCCACGACGGCAAGCGGCCGCCGCGCTCCGGCGAACTCCCCGACACCATCGGCCGCGAGCTGCGCCAGAACCTCGCCGAGGACGTCCCCTCCCGCGCCCTGATGGCCGCCTACCGCCTGCCGCACGACGGCACCCGGGAGGCCGACGCCGCCGACCTCGCGCTCACCATCCTCGGCAGCGGAGAGTCCAGCCGCCTCTACAACCGGCTCGTCCGTCGCGACCGCACCGCCGTCGCCGCCGGGTTCGGCCTGCTGCGCCTGGCCGGCGCCCCCAGCCTCGGCTGGCTCGACGTCAAGACCTCCGGCGACGCCACCATCGCGCAGATCGACGCCGCCGTCGACGAGGAGCTCGCCCGCTTCGCCGCCGAGGGCCCCACCCCCGAGGAACTCGAGCGCGCCCAGGCCCAGATCGAGCGCGAGTGGCTCGACCGGCTCACCACCGTCGCCGGCCGTGCCGACGAACTCTGCCGCTACGCCGTCCTGTTCGGCGACCCGAAGCTGCTGAACGACGCCCTCCCCAAGGTCCTCGACGTCACCGCCGAGGAGGTCCAGGCCGTCGCCAAGGCCCGGCTCCACCCCGACAACCGGGCCGTCCTCGTCTACGAGCCGACCGCCGCCGCTTCCGACGCCGCTTCCGAAGAGGAGGGTGCCGCCGTATGAGCACCGACTACGTCCCCGCGATGACCTTCCACCCCCAGCCCCAGCCCGGAACCCCCGGCCCGTGGGCCTTCCCCGCCCCCGAGCGCGCCGCCCTCGGCAACGGCATCACGGTGCTGCACTGCCACCGGCCCGGCCAGCAACTGGTCGCCGTCGAGGTCCTCCTCGACGCCCCGCTCGCCGCCGAACCCGAGGGCCTCGACGGCATCGCCGCGATCCTCGCCCGCGCCCTCAACGAGGGCACCGACACCCTCACCGCCGAGGAGTTCGCCGGCGAGCTGGAGCGCGCCGGGGCCACCCTGGACGCCCACGCCGACCACCCGTGCATCCGGGTCGCCCTGGAGGTCCCCGCCTCCCGGCTGCAGCGCGGCCTCACCCTGCTCGCCGACGCCCTGCGCGCCCCCGCCCTGCCCGCGGAGGAGATCGAGCGCCTGGTCGCCAACCGGCTCGACGAGATCGTCCACGAGCAGGCCAACCCCGCCCGGCGCGCCGCCAAGGCCCTCTACGCCGAGCTCTTCGACGCCGCGGACCGCCTCTCCCGGCCCCGCAGCGGCACCGCCGACACCGTCAAGTCGATCGACCGGGCCGCCGTCAAGGCCTTCTACGACGCCCACGTGCGGCCCGCGACCACCACCGTCGTGGTGGTCGGCGACCTCACCGGCGTCGACCTGCCCGCCCTGCTGGAGAGCACCCTCGGCACCTGGACCGGCAGCACCGCCGAGCCCTCCGTCCACGCCCCCGTCACCGGCGACGACCACGGCCGCGTCCTCATCGTCGACCGCCCCGGCTCCGTCCAGACCCAGCTGCTGATCGGCCGGATCGGCCCCGACCGCCACGACCCGGTCTGGGCCGCCCAGATCCTCGGCACCTACTGCCTCGGCGGCACCCTCACCTCCCGCCTCGACCGCGTCCTGCGCGAGGAGAAGGGCTACACCTACGGCGTCCGGGCCTTCGCCCAGCCGCTGCGCTCCGCCGCCGACGGCACCGGCCGCTCGCTGCTCGCCATCAGCGGCTCGGTGGACACCGCCTCCACCGCCCCCGCGCTCGCCGACACCTGGACCATCCTGCGCACCCTCGCCGCCGAGGGCCTCACCGACGCCGAGCGCGACGAGGCCGTGCAGTTCCTGGTCGGCGTCGCGCCGCTGAAGTACGAGACGGCGGGCTCGGTCGCCGGGACCCTGGCCGACCAGGTCGAGCAGTACCTCGCCGACGACTACCAGGCCGAGGTCTACCGCCAGCTGGCCGAACTGCCCACCGCCGCGGCCACCGAGGCCGTGGTCGCGGCCTTCCCGCCGGACCGCCTGGTCACCGTGCTGGTCGGCGACGCCGCCGCGATCGAGGCGGACGTGCGGGCGCTCGGCATCGGCGAGGTCACCGTCGTCAGCTGACGCCGTGAGCCGTCGTACCCCGGCCCGGTGGAGCACCCGCTCCGCCGGGCCGGACACGTTTTTAAATCCGTTGCGGGCCCGTCCCGTTCCGTGGATAGATGTTCCCCGACGCACAGAGCGTGCGAACTGCGGACACAACGAAGGGAGGCGGTCACCATGCGGGTCGAGCGAACCATACGACGACGCTCCCCAAGGCCGTTCCTCCCCTGCTCCGCTCCGGCTGCCTGAGCGCAGCCCCTCCCGAACTTCCCCGAGCCGCGCCGGGATTCTCTTTCGCGCGGCAGCACTTCTTCCGAACCCCCCGACCGCTGGAGGTCGTTCAACCATGACGTACACCGAAGTACCCGGCATCCGGGTCCCGATCCGGATGTGGACCGACCCGGCGACGGTCGAGGGCGCGGCCATGCAGCAGCTGCGCAACATCAGCTCCCTGCCCTGGCTGCACGGCCTCGCCGTGATGCCCGACGTCCACCTGGGCAAGGGCGCGACCGTCGGCTCCGTCATCGCCATGAAGGGCGCGGTCTGCCCGGCGGCCGTCGGCGTCGACATCGGCTGCGGCATGAGCGCGGTGAAGACCTCCCTCACCGCCAAGGACCTCCCGGACGACCTCTCCGGCCTGCGCTCCAAGATCGAGCAGGCCATCCCGGTCGGCCGGGGCCTCCACACCGACCCGGTCGACCCGACCAAGCTGCACGGTTTCCGCGCGGCGGGCTGGGACGACTTCTGGCAGCGCTTCGACGACATCGCGGAGGACGTCAAGTGGCGCCGCGAGCGGGCGATGCAGCAGATGGCGACGCTTGGCGGAGGAAATCACTTCATCGAATTGTGCGTTGATACGACGGGCGTGGTCTGGCTGATGCTGCACTCCGGCTCCCGCAACATCGGCAAGGAACTGGCGGAGCACCACATGGCGGCAGCCCGCTCGCTGCCGCACAACCAGGGCCTGGTCGACCGGGACCTGGCGGTCTTCCTCGCGAAGACCCCGGAGATGGCGGACTACCGCCAGGACCTCTTCTGGGCGCAGGAGTACGCGAAGCACAACCGGGCCCTGATGATGGCGCTCTTCCAGGGCGTCGTCCGAGGTGAGTTCGCCAAGGCGCAGGTCACCTTCGACGAGGTGATCAGCTGCCACCACAACTACGTGGCGGAGGAGCGGTACGACGGCGTCGACCTGCTGGTGACCCGTAAGGGCGCGATCCGGGCCGGATCCGGCGACTACGGGATCATCCCGGGTTCGATGGGGACGGGTTCCTACATCGTGCGCGGCCTCGGCAACGCGGCGTCGTTCAACTCCGCCTCACACGGCGCCGGCCGGAAGATGAGCCGCACCGCCGCGAAGAAGCGGTTCACCACGCGCGATCTGGCCGAGCAGACCAAGGGCGTGGAGTGCCGCAAGGACAGCGGCGTGGTGGACGAGATCCCGGGCGCCTACAAGTCCATCGAGAAGGTCATCGAGCAGCAGAAGGACCTGGTCGAGGTGGTCGCGCACCTCAAGCAGGTGATCTGCGTCAAGGGCTGAGCGGGCCGCGAGTCCCGCTGACAGCAGATCGGGGTGCCGCCACGATGTGGCGACACCCCGATCGGGCGGTTGCGGGCGCTCAGGCCGCGGCCGGGAGCTCGTCGAGGCCTTCGGCGACGAGCTTGGCGAGGCGGTCGAGGGCCTCGTCGGCGTTGGGGGCGTCGGAGGCCAGGATGACCTCCTCGCCGCCCTGGGCGCCGAGGGCGAGCAGGCCGAGCATGGAGGCGGCGTTGACGGGGTTGCCGCCCGGCTTGGCGATGGTGATCGGCACGCCGGTGGCCGTGACGGCCCGGACGAAGACGGAGGCGGGACGGGCGTGCAGGCCCTCGGCCCAACCGATGGTGACGCGGCGCTCGGCCATGAGACGTGCCTTTCCGGTGAAGCTGGTCACGGCCGTGCTCGGGGAGCGGGGGAAACGACCGTGTTGTCTAGACCAGTGTTGCACGCAGACAACCTCTGCGAGGCGTCGCGTTCGGGACTTGTGATTGTTTCTTTTCGGGGCATAAGGCCCGGCCAGTGGCCGTGTCCACCCTGCCGTGGGCCCGCGCCCGGCGCCATTCGGCCCGCCGCCGGATAACCTGACGATTGTGGAAGACCCGGCGGTGGCGAACCCCGCGCAACCCGACTATCCGCAGCACTGGGAAGCCGACGTCCTGCTGCGCGACGGCGGTACGGCCCGGATCCGGCCGATCACCCCCGGCGATGCCGGGCGGCTGGTGGAGTTCTACGAGCAGGTCTCGGACCAGTCCAAGTACTTCCGCTTCTTCGCCCCGTACCCGCGGCTCTCCGACAAGGACGTCCGCCGCTTCACCCACCACGACTTCGTGAACCGGGTCGGCCTCGCCGTGGTGGTCCGGGACCACTTCATCGCCACCGTCCGCTACGACCGGATCGACGCCGAGGGCCGCCCCTCCGACGACGGCACGGACGCCGAGGTCGCCTTCCTGGTCCAGGACGCCCACCAGGGCCGCGGCGTGGCCTCCGCCCTGCTGGAGCACATCGCGGCGGTGGCCCAGGAGCGCGGCATCCGCCGCTTCCAGGCCGAGGTGCTGCCGGAGAACCGCAAGATGGTGAAGGTCTTCACCGATGCCGGCTACACCCAGCGCCGCAGCTTCGCCGACGGTGTGGTGCACCTGGAGTTCGACCTCGAACAGACCGACCGCTCGCTCGCCGTGATGCGCGCCCGCGAGCACCGTGCCGAGGCCCGCTCGGTGCAGCGGCTGCTGACCCCGCGCTCGGTGGCCGTGCTCGGGGTCTCCCGCAATCCGCAGACCGTCGGCCGGGCCCTGCTGCGCGACCTGCTCGGCAGCTTCGACAGCGAGTTCGAGAGCCGGTACGAGCCCAAGGGCGCCCCGCGCGCCGTGTACGCGGTGAACCGCAGCGCCCCGCCCGGCACCGAGCTGGACGGCGTCCCGGTGCACCGTTCGATTCTGGACATTCCCGGACCGGTCGACCTCGCGGTGATCGCCGTCCCCGAGAGCGCCGTCCCGGCGGCCGTCGCGGAGTGCGGCGCGCACGGCGTGCAGGGCCTGGTGGTGGTCACCGCCGGCTACGCGGAGACCGGCCCGGAGGGCCGCGACCGCCAGCGCGCCCTGGTTCGCCAGGCCCGCGCGGCGGGCATGCGGGTGATCGGCCCGAACGCCTTCGGCCTGATCAACACCGACCCCGACCGCCCGCTGAACGCCTCGCTCGCCCCGCACCTGCCGGCCCGCGGCGGCTACGGGATCTTCTGCCAGTCCGGGGCGATCGGCGTGGCCCTGCTGGAGTCCGCCCACCGGCGCGGCCTGGGCATCTCCTCCTTCGCCTCGGTCGGCAACCGCGCGGACGTCTCCGGCAACGACTTCCTCCAGTACTGGGCCGAGGACGAGTCCACCGAGGTGGTGCTGCTGTACCTGGAGTCCTTCGGCAACCCCCGCAAGTTCACCCGGATCGCGCGCCGACTGGCCACCGCCAAGCCGGTGGTCGTGGTCAAGGGCGCCCGCCACACCGGCAGCCTGCCGCCCGGCCACGCCGTCCCGGCCACCGCCACCGGCCTGCGCGACGCCACCGTGGACGCCCTGTTCGAGCAGGCCGGGGTGACCAGGGTGGCGACCATCACCGAACTGTTCGACACCGGTGAGCTGCTCGGCCAGCAGCCGCTGCCGCCCGGGGACCGGGTCGCCGTGGTCGGCAACTCCGACTCCCTCGGGCTGCTCACCTACGACGCCTGCCTGAGCGCCGGACTGCGTCCGCGCACGCCCGTCGACCTCACCACCGGCGCGACCGGCGAGAACTTCCGGATCGCCCTGGACGTCGCGCTCAGCGACCCCGCCGTGGACGCGGTGATCGCCGTCGCCATCCCGCCGATCGGCACCTCCGCGCACGCCTTCATGGGCGGCCGGCTGACCGGCTCGGACGACCCCGAGTTGGGCTCGGACGACCTGGAGATCGCCACCGCCCTGCTCGAAGCGGGCGAGCGCGCACGGGGATTGGGCAAGCCCCTGGTGCTGGCCCACCTGGCCCTGACCGACCTGCCGACCCGGCTGCGCCCCGGCGGCATCCCGGCCTACCCGGCGCCCGAGCGCGCCGTACGCGCCCTCGCGCACGCCGTGCACTACGCCCAGTGGCGCCGCCGTACCGCCGCGGCGGAGGAGACGGCGCGCGTCCCCGACCTGGACCGGATCGACGAGCCCGGCGTCCGCACCCTGGTGGAGGCGGCGCTCAGCACCCGCAGCGCAGTTGCCGCGCGCACCCAGCCCGGCGGCGCCCGGATCACCCTGTCCGACGCCGAGTCCCGGCTGCTGCTGGCCCGCTACGGCATCGACGTCTCGCCGACGCTGCCCGCCCCGGACGAGGAGGCCGCCGTCCGCGCCGCCGAGCAGCTCGGCTACCCGGTGGCCCTGAAGGCGACGGCCCCGCACCTGCGCCACCGCCCCGATCTGGGCAGCGTCCGGCTGGACCTCACCGGCGAGCCGGGCCTGCGCCGCGCCCACCGCGAACTGGACGCCCTGCTCGGCGGCGCGGTCGGGGCCCAGCTGGTGGTGCAGCGGTTGGCCCCGCGCGGGGTGGACACCGTGATCGGCGCCACCGTCGACCCGGCGGTCGGCGCGATCCTGTCCTTCGGCCTGGCCGGCGCCCCCGCCGAGCTGCTGGGTGACGTCGCCCACCGCCTCGTCCCGGCCACCGACCAGGACGTCGCCGGGCTGATCCGGGAGGTCCGGGCGGCGCCGCTGCTGTTCGGCTGGCGCGGCGCCGAGGCGGTGGACACCGACGCGCTGGAGGAGCTGCTGCTGAGGGTGTCGCAGCTGGTGGACGACGTTCCGGAGATCGCCTCGGTGGACCTCGAACCGGTGGTCGTCGGCCCGCACGGGCTGGCGATCCTGGGAGCGCGGGTGCGGGTCGCGCCGCTTCCGATCCGCAGCGATCTGGGTCCGCGCGCGATGAGCACGCTGTAACCTTCCTTGGTTGCGCCTGCCCGTGGGCGCTGATGTCCGAAGCTCGGCGCCGCGCCGCCCGCTTCGTCGGCGGACCATGCCAGGATGGAGTTATGGCGAAGACCGGTACCACCACCACTCAGGACCTGCGCTCGGCGATCGAGCGCAGCGGCTACTACCCGGCCCTGGTGTCCGAGGCGGTGGAGTCCGCGGTGGGCCCGGAGCCGATCAGCTCCTACCTGGTGCACCAGGAGACGACCTTCGACTCCAACGAGGTGCGCCGGCACGTGACGGTGCTGGTGCTGACCCCGACCCGGTTCGTGGTGAGCCACACCGACGAGCAGTCCGGTGACGCGGGCAGCCCGGCCGTGCCGTTCGCGACCACCTCGACGGAGAGCGTCCGGCTGGACCGGATCGGCTCGGTCGTGCTGAGCCGGATGGTGGCCAACCCGGAGACGTACACCCCCGGCACGCTGCCGCGTGAGGTGGTGCTGACGATCGGCTGGGGTGCGGTGCAGCGCCTGGACCTGGAGCCGGCCGGCTGCTCCGACCCGAACTGTGAGGCCGACCACGGCTACACCGGCTCGGCGACGGCCGACGACCTCTCGCTGCGGGTGAGCGAGGCCGGGGACGGCCCGGAGACAGTGGCCCAGGCACTGGTGTTCGCCCGGGCGCTGTCCGACGCGACGATCGACAACGGCCCGAGGGTCTGAGGCCCGGCCGGGCCCCGCCGTTCGCGCCCCCGTTTCCTGTTCGCGCCCTCGTTCGCGCCTCCGGCCGCGTGCCCGGCCGCGTTCCCGACCGCTACGAATCCGGTTCCATGTCCTTCGCACCCCCCGACGGCTACGACGCCTTCGAGATCCTCGACCCGGCCGACGCTCCCGCGCCCCCGTACGGCAGCGGCTCGCTCTGCGACCTGCTGCCCTCGGTGGCGGCGGGCCTGGGCGTCCCGGGGTTCACCGCGACCCTGCCGATCTCCCCGGCCGACCGGGCGGTGGTGTTCCTGGTGGACGGCCTCGGCTGGGAGCTGCTGCTGCGCCACCCCGAGTACGCGCCGTTCCTGTCCTCGCTGGCCGCGAGCTCGCTGGGCGGCACCGGCCGTCCGCTGACCGCGGGCTTCCCGTCGACCACCGCGACCTCGCTGGCCTCGGTCGGCACCGGGACACCGCCGGGCCTGCACGGCCTGGCCGGGTACACGGTGGCGGTGCCGGGAGCCGACTACCTGATGAACCAGCTGCGCTGGCAGCCGCACACCGACCCGCAGGTCTGGCAGCCGTACCCGACGGTGTTCGAGCAGACCCACCGGGCCGGGGTGGCCACCGCCCAGGTGTCCTCCCCGCTGTTCGCCCAGACCCCGCTGACCAGGGTGGCGCTGTCCGGCGGCACCTTCCTGGGCCGTACCACCGGCGAGGAGCGGATGGACCTGGCCGCCTCCTGGCTGGCCGAACACGACCGGGCGCTGGTGTACACCTACGTCAGCGAACTGGACGGCGCGGGCCACCGCTTCGGGGTGGACTCCGACGAGTGGCGGATGACGCTGGACGCGGTGGACCGGCTGGCCCGCCGGCTGGCCGAGCAGCTGCCGCCGCGCTCGGCGATGTACGTGACCGCGGACCACGGCATGATCGACATCGCGCCCGAGGACCGGATCGACTTCGACGAGGACTGGGAACTCGGTGCCGGCGTCGCCCTGCTCGGCGGCGAGGGCCGGGCCCGGCACGTGTACGCGGTGCCGGGCGCCGCGGCCGACGTGCACACGGTCTGGAGCGAGGTGCTGGGCGACCGGATGTGGGTGGCCACCCGGGACGAGGCGATCGCCGCTGGCTGGTTCGGTCCGACCGTCGACGAGCGGGTGTACCGGCGGATCGGCGACGTGGTCGCCGCCGCGCGCGACGACATCGCGATCATCGCCTCCCGCAACGAGCCCGGCGAGTCCGCGATGATCGGCCTGCACGGCTCGATGACCCCGGTCGAGCAGTTCGTGCCGCTGCTCGAAGTCCGTGGCTGAGCCTGCCCCTTGACTCCTCCGTGCCCGAACCCCCCTGATGTGAAAGGCCTTTGCTCCACCCATGGCTGAACTGGTGTTCTTCTCGGGCACGATGGACTGCGGCAAGTCGACGCTGGCGCTGCAGATGGACCACAACCACGCCGCGCGCGGCCGGCAGGGCGTGATCCTGACCCGCAACGACCGGGCCGGCGCCGCCACCATCTCCAGCCGGCTGGGCCTGCGCGCCGACGCGGTCGAGGTGACGGACGACTTCGACTTCCACGCCCACGTGGTGCACCGGCTCTCGGCGGGCGGCCGGGTGGACTACCTGATCTGTGACGAGGCGCAGTTCTTCGCCGCCGAGCAGGTCGACCAGCTGGCCCGGGTGGTGGACGAACTGGACATCGACGTCTACACCTTCGGCATCACCACGGACTTCCGCACCCGGCTGTTCCCGGGCTCGCAGCGACTGATCGAGCTGGCCGACCGGGTCGAGGTGCTGCAGGTCGAGGCGCTGTGCTGGTGCGGCGCACGGGCGACCCACAACGCCCGTACGGTCGGCGGGGTGATGGTGGTCGAGGGCGCCCAGGTGGTGATCGGCGACATCTCGGTGGCCGAGGACGAGGTCGGCTACGAGGTGCTCTGCCGCCGCCACCACCGCCGTCGGCTGACCGCCGCGACCGCCCGCGCCTCGGTGCTCTCCCCGGACGTCCTGCCGTTCGAGGAGCAGCAGGTCTGACCGGCGAGTGGGCGGGTCACGGCGCTTCGAGCACCGAGAAGTGCCCGCCCTGGGGGTCGGCCAGCCGAGCGGCGCGGCCGCGGGCGGTGTCCTGCGGCTCCACCAGGACGCGGCCGCCGAGTTCGACGGCCTGACGGGCGGTCAGTGCGGCGTTCCGGACGGCGAAGTGGGTGCGCCAGCGCGGCGGGTGGCCGCGCAGGTCGGCGTGGTGGCGGATGCCGGCGACCGGGCGCCCGTGCACCAGCAGCGCGGTCTCGTCGGCGTCGTCCCGGACCGGCCGGTCGAGCACGGTGCCGTAGAAGGCGGCGGCGCCGTCGGCGTCCGGGGTGAGCAGTTCGGCCCAGGCGGGGCCGCCGGGGTCCTCCCCGGCTTCCCGGCCGAGGTGCTCCTCGGCCTGCCAGAGGCCGAAGACGGCGCCGGAGACGTCGGAGGCGATGGCCATCCGCCCGGCGCGTTCGGCCTGCACCGGCCCGACCGCGACGGTGCCGCCGCATTCGCGCACCAGCTGGGTGGTGCGGTCGGCGTCGTCCACGGCGAAGTAGGTGGTCCACTGCACCGGGAAGCCGGTGGCGGTGGAGACGCCGAGGCCGGCGACGGGGGTGCCGTCGAGCTCGGCCCGGACGTAGGCGCCGAGTTGGCCGGGCCCGGGGGAGTACGTCCAGCCGAGCAGTTCGCCGTAGAAGGCGCGGGCGCCGGGCAGGTCGTCGGTCAGCAGGCTGACCCAACAGGGCGTGCCCTGGGCCAGTCGGAGTTCCACCGCGGGCAATGCGGGCCTCCTCACGGGTGGTTGGCGCACGGAAATCCTCGCGCGCGAGGGTGATGCTTCCACTCTGGCGCGCGCCCAACCCTCGACCCGCGCGGAAAGTCCGGCAAAGAGCGCACAAAGAGCCGTGGTCGGGGCGCGCCGCGCGACAATGGCCGGTATGACCACCTTCAACGACGGTTCCCCGCTGATCTCCGCGGCCGGGCTGCGGGAGGCGCTCGCCTCCGCAAACCCGCCGGTGCTGCTGGACGTGCGCTACCAGTTGGTCGGCGCCGCGCCGGGCGGCCCGACCGCGGCCGAGGAGTACCGGGCCGGGCATCTGCCCGGCGCCCACTTCGTCGAGTTGGACCGGGACCTCGCGGCCCCGCCCGGCGCTCCTGGTCGGGGTGGGCGCCACCCGCTGCCGGACCCGGAGGAGTTCGGCGCGGCGATGCGCGGCTTCGGGGTGAGCGCCGGGCGCCCGGTCGTGGTGTACGACGGTGCGGCGTCGATGGCGGCGGCCCGGGCCTGGTGGCTGCTGCGCTGGGCCGGGCACCGGGACGTCCGGGTGCTGGACGGCGGTTTCGCGGCCTGGCGGTCGGCCGGGCTGCCGGTGACGGCCGAGCTGCCGGAGCCGGCGGAGGGTGACTTCAAGCCCGTCCCGGGGCAGTTGCCGACGCTGGACGCGGACGGCGCCGCGGCCTGGGCGCGCGAAGCCCTGCTACTGGACGCCCGGTCGGGGGAGCGCTACCGGGGCGAGACCGAGCCGGTGGACCCGCGGGCCGGGCACGTTCCGGGCGCGGTGTCGGCGCCGACCTCCGAGAACGTGGGCCCGGACGGGAGGTTCCGCCCGGTCGGCGAACTGCTCGCCCGGTTCGCGGCGTTGGGAGCGGAGGGGGGCAAGGCCGCGGTGTACTGCGGTTCGGGTGTGACGGCGGCTCACCAGATCCTGGCGATGGCGGCGGCGGGCCTGGACGCCACGCTGTACCCGGGCTCGTGGAGCGAGTGGTCGAGCGACGCGGGCCGCCCGGTGGCGGTGACCGACCAGCCGGGCTGAGCCCGGACACGCCGGAGGGGCGGGAGGCCCGGCCTCCCGCCCCTCCGGCATGTCCGGGGACTCACTCCTGCTTCTTGCGCCGACTGCCGAAGACGATCTCGTCCCAGCTGGGCACGGTGGCCCGGCGCCCGGGCCGGACGCCGTCCGCCTCGGCCTGCCGGTCGGTGGTGCCGACCAGGCGCTCGCGGTGCGGGGCGACGGCTCGCGGCATCAGGATGTCGGCGTAGGCCGAGCCCGCGCCGACCGCCGGGGCGGCGGCCGCGGCCGGCTCCTCGCTCTCCTCGGCGACCTCGGCGGGTACCGGTTCGATCGGGGCGGGGCCGCCGACGGCGAGGTCGCCGCGGAAGGCGGGGACCACGTCGAGCAGGCTGGTCAGCGAGTCCCGGGACTCGGCGGTGGCCTCGCGTGACTCGCGGACCTCGCGGGCCGACATGATGCGGTCGGCGGAGGGCCGGTCGATCATCGGGCGGGGCGGCCGGTCCTGGGGGAGCCGGGCGATCCGCGGGATGAACGGGAAGACCGAGTCCTCCTCGCGCTCGACGGACTCGCCGATCAGCGCCCGGGCCTCGTCGTCGTTGGGCTGGACCAGGCGCCGGGGCGGGTCGTACGTCCAGGAGGCGCTGCGGCCCTCGCCGTCGGCGCGGTAGGAGAGGATGACCTCCCAGGTGCCGTCGTCGCGCCGCCAGGAGTCCCAGCGCTCGGTGTCCTTCTCGGCGCCGCGCAGGGCGAGGCGTTCGGCCACGGCGTCGCCGAGCTGCGGTCCGGGGGACTCGCCGTTGCGGCGGATGGCGGTCTTGCGGGCGCGCTCGGCCATGAAGGCGCGTTCGGCGAGGACCGGTCCTTCGAAGCGGCGGACGCGGTCGACGGAGATGCCGGCGGCCTGGGCGACCTCCTCGGCGGAGGCACCGGCTCGTATCCGGGCCTGGATGTCCCGGGGGCGGAGGTGGCTCTCGACCTCGATCTCGATCTGGCCGAGGCGCGGCCGGTCGCCGCGGATGGCGGCGCGCAGCCGCTCGTCGATGGGGAGGGTGTACTCCGTGCTGTCGGCAGCCTTGAGCACCAGCCGTGTGCCGTCGTTGCTGACGGCCACAACCCGCAGTTCGGGCACGGTTACCTCCCGGGTGGTGCCTGCCGACGTCACCTGCGTCGCTGCTCCCGTACTGAGTGTGGCCTGCCCACTCGCGACTGGCCACAACCTTGCTGAGTTCCCCGGCGTGTCGGGCTTACGCCCCGCCACACCGCTGTGGCACGGTTGCCTTTTTGCCACGTCATCCGTCGACGTCGCGCCTGGGTGTCCCGGCCGTCCTCGCACGCGGAGTGTTCGCGACGATCCGGGACCGGCGTCGCCGTGCGTGCCCGTTCCGTGGCTCTTCGTCAAGCTGCCGGTGAAGGCACAGTCGACATGTCGACCCAGGGCTCGGGCTTTACGAACAGTACTCCATTCGTGGCATCCGAAGGGGCGGCTCGCCGCTCAAGTCTCCCGCGATTCACGGGAATCTCAAGAGCGCGCGCCCCCAACAGCAGACCATCGCCGGATGAACGGTGATCATCTTCACACAATCCGGGCGCGAAGAACCGCATTTTCGTCCCTTGTGTCCTTCTTTGGGCAAGATGGAGAGGCTTGTTCGAGTAGCAGCCGTACGGACCGAGGGATGTTGATGCCGGAGCGGAGCCCCGCCGAGGAGGGCGGCAAGGAGGAGCGCAAGCGGATCGATCTGAGTGTGGCTCAGGTCGCGGCGAGCGCGTTGGCCGCGGTGGTGGGCGCACTGCTCGCCTCCGAACTCGGCGTGTACGGCACGATCATGGGCGCGGCCGTGGTCAGCATCGGGGCCACCACGGGCGGCGCGGTGTTCCAGCACGTGTTCCGGCGGACCGGCGAGCAGCTGCGCGACGCGGTGGACCGCGGGCCGAACCCGACCGTGAACACCCTGCGCCAGGTGCCGGCCGGTCCGGAGCGGCCCGAGCCGTCGGCGGAGCTGCCCGCCGGACCGCCGGTGATCACCTCGGAGTGGAACGAGCCGCAGGTGGTGCGGGCGCGCCGGCGGTTGGGGTGGCGGGGTTACGCGGCGGTGTCCGGGCTGGTGTTCGTGCTGGCGATGACGCCGATCGTGGCGTTCGAGCTGGCCACCGGGCAGCCGGTGTCGGCGACGGTCAAGGGCGAGTCCGGTAACGGGACGTCCTTCGGCGGCACGGTGGCGCCCAAGGACCAGGCGCCCGAGGACGCCCCGGCGGAGCGGCCGTCCACCGGGGGCGGCGGGCACGGCCCGGAGAGCACGCCGTCCGGCCCCGCCTCGGCCCCGGCGACCACCCGGCCGACCCGGGAGCCGAGCCCGACCCCGAGCGGCGGCACCGGCGGGCACGGCGGCGGCGCCTCGCCCTCGGCGGGCCCGAGCGCGAGCCCGTCCGCCGGGGCCTCCCCGTCGGCGGGCGGCGGCGCGAAGCCCACCGGCGGGACCACGTCCCAGCCGCCGCTGCCGACCGACGCCCCGGCGAACGCGACCGTCGCCCCGCCGCCGGCCGGGACCGCCGCGCCGTAGGGGTCAGGCCCCCAGCACCCGCCGCAGGTAGTCGTTGCCGAACAGGCGCTGGGGGTCGACCTCGTCGCGCAGCGCCGTGAAGTCGGCGAAGCGGGGGTAGACGCCGGCCAGGTACTCGGCGTCGCGGGTGTGCAGCTTGCCCCAGTGCGGGCGGCCCTGATGGGCGGTCATCAGCTGTTCCACCCCGGTGAAGTAGCCCTGGTCACGGGTGCCCCGGTAGAGGTGGACGGCGATGTAGGCGCTGTCCCGGCCGGAGGCGGTGGAGAGCCAGAGGTCGTCGGCGGGGGCGAAGCGCACCTCGACCGGGAAGCCGACCTTCCAGTCGGAGCGTTCGACCAGGGCCTTCAGCTCGCGCAGCACCTCGGCGACGGCCGCGCGCGGCACGGCGTACTCCATCTCCAGGAAGCGGACCTTGCGCGGGCTGGTGAACACCTTGTACGCGGTGTCGGTGTAGCTGCGGTCGGACCAGGCGCGGCTGGCGAGCGAGGCGATCGAGGGGATGGAGCCGGGGAAGCGGCGGCCGACCCGGCAGGCGCCCTCCCAGACGGTGTTGGAGAGGAAGTCGTCCTCCAGCCACTCCTTGAACCGGGGCAGCGGGGCGGCCGGGCCCTGGCTGCGGTTGTTGCGCTTGGTGGAGCAGCGGTCGGTGTGCGGGAACCAGTAGAACTCGAAGTGCTCGTTGACGGCGGTGAGGTCGTCGAGGCGCTCCAGCACCTCGTCGAAGCCCATCGGCTGCTCGTGGGCGGTGAGCAGGAAGGCCGGTTCGACGCCGAAGGTGAGGGCGGTGATCACCCCGAGGGCGCCGAGTCCGAGCCGGGCGCCCTGGAAGAGCCGGGGGTTCTCGGTGGGGGAGCAGCGCCGGACGGTGCCGTCGGCGAGCACGATCTCCAGGGCGCGGATCTGGGCGGCGAGCGAGCCGGAGTCGCGGCCGGTGCCGTGGGTGCCGGTGCTGGTGGCGCCGGCGACGGTCTGGACCTCGATGTCGCCCATGTTGGTCAGGGAGAGGCCCTCGGCGGTGAGGATCCGGTTGAGCCGGCTCAGCGGGAGGCCGGATTCGACGGTGATGGTGCCGGCCTCGCGGTCGATCTCGCGGACGGCGGTGAGCGCGTGCGGCCGGACCAGCAGGCCGTCGCCGGGCGAGGCGATCGCGGTGAAGGAGTGGCCGGAGCCGACGGCCTTGACGCTGCGGCCCTGTTCGGCGGCGCGCCGGATCTCCCTGGCCAGTTCCTCCGCGGTGCCGGGGGTGGCGCTCCGGGCCGGTCGGGCGCTCTGGTTGCCGGCCCAGTTGGTCCACCGGGTGCGGGTCGCGGTGCTGGCCTGGGGCATCTGCGCTGCCTCCTGCTCCGTGGCCGAACGGGGTCGGCGCGGTCTGCGGCGGCGCGGCCGCCCCAGGGCTCGTCCGCGGTGTCCGGGAGGCGGGCCCTACCCGCGGGTAGGGCCACGGGTAGGGCGAGATTAGTCAGTTCACCGTTCGGCGTCTACGGGTCGGTCGACCGTTCCGCCGGCCGTCCGGGCGGGCTGTTCGGCGCCGAGTCCGGCGCGCAGCCGGCCGAGTCCGGCCAGGGCGGCGAGCACCCCGAGCGCGCCGGCGGCCAGCGGCACCCAGTAGCCCGCGGCGGCGCCGGAGGCGTCGACGACCCAGCCGCCGGCCGAGGAGCCGGTCGCGACGCCGAGGGCGAGCCCGGTGGTGGTCCAGGTCATGCCCTCGGTGAGCTGGGCGGCCGGGACGAGCCGTTCGACCAGGGCCATCGCGGTGATCAGGGTGGGGGAGATGGCGATGCCGGCGACCAGTAGGGCGCCGCCGACGGCGACCAGTCCGCCGATGCCGTGCACCGCGTGGGCGACCAGCAGCAGCGGCACCATGCTGAGCGCCATGAAGAGCACGCCGAGGAAGAACCGCATGGCCATCGAGCCGGTGGGCTTGACGGCGCCGAACACCACCCCGGCCACGCAGGAGCCGAGCGCCCACAGGGCGAGGATCACGCTGGAGATCGACTTGTGCCCCTGGGCCTCGGAGAAGGCGACGGTGACCACTTCGACCGAACCGAAGATCGCCCCGGTGGCGACGAAGGTGAGGATCAGTACCTGAAGGCCGCGGTTGCGGATGACCGAGCGGCCCTCGTGCCGGGCGGCCTCGTGGACCGGGGGCTCGGTGGAGCGCTGGCCGGCGAACAGCAGCACGCCGACGGCGAGGAAGATTCCGGCGAGCAGCACGCCGGCCTCCGGGAAGACGGAGGTGGCCAGGCCGATGGAGAGGATCGGGCCGACGATGAAGCAGACCTCGTCGACCACGGCCTCGAAGGAGTACGCGGTGTGCAGCCGGTCGGCGTCCTCGCGGTAGAGGTGGGCCCATCGGGCGCGGACCATCGCTCCGGTGCTCGGCATCACGCCCATGCCGGCGGCGAAGACGAACAGCGTCCAGTCCGGGGCGTTCAGCCGGGCGCTGAGCAGCAGGCCGACGACGGCGCCGATGGTGAGGGCCATGGCAGGGACGATGATCTTCGCCTGGCCGTGCCGGTCCACCAGTCGGGAGACCTGGGGGCCCAGGACCGCGGCGGAGACCGCCAGGGTCGCCGAGACCAGGCCGGCCACGCCGTACGAGCCCCGGAGTTGGGACAGCATGGTCACGATGCCGATGCCGGTCATGGAGATCGGCAGCCGGGAGACGAAACCGGTGGAGGAGAAGGCCACGGTGCCGGGCGCGGCGAATATTCGGCGGTAGCTGGACAGCACGTGAGCTCCGGGCAGTGGGGTAAGGAACAAGGGTGGTCTAGACAGCTTACGTACGTTGGCAAACGGTATTTTCCGGACGCCCGCGCGGCCCCGGCGCCGACGCCCGACCCCTCAGTGGCAGGATCGGAGCCATGTCCGACGCGCGCAAACCCTCCGCCTCCGGCGCCGCCCCGTACGACGCCCTGCTGTTGCTCTCCTTCGGCGGGCCCGAGGCCCCCGAGGACGTCGTCCCGTTCCTGGAGAACGTCACCCGGGGCCGCGGCATCCCCAAGGAACGGCTGAAGGAGGTGGGCAAGCACTACTTCATGTTCGGCGGCGTCAGTCCGATCAACGAACAGAACCGGGAGCTGCTCGCCGCCCTGCGCAAGGACTTCGCCGAGCACGGGCTGGACCTCCCGGTCCACTGGGGCAACCGGAACTGGGCCCCGTACCTGGTGGACACCCTGCGGGAGATGGCCGCGGACGGCCACCGCCGGATCGCCGTGCTCGCCACCAGCGCCTACGCCGGCTACTCGGGCTGCCGCCAGTACCGGGAGAACCTGGCCGACGCGCTGGCCACCCTGGCCGAGGAGGGCGTCCCGGCGCTGACCGTCGACAAGCTGCGCCACTTCTACAACCACCCCGGCTTCGTCGAGCCGATGATCGACGCCGCCCTGGCCGCCCTGGCCGAGCTGCCCGCCGAGGTGCGGGACGGCGCCCGGCTGGCCTTCACCACCCACTCCATCCCGGACGCGATGGCCGAGACCTCCGGCGCCCCGGACGACCCGGCCCGCGGCACGCCCGGCGGCGCCTACGTCGCCCAGCACCTGGACGTGGCCCGGCTGATCGCCGCGGCCGTCGCCGAGCACACCGGCGTGGCCGACCGGCCGTGGCAGCTGGTGTTCCAGAGCCGCAGCGGCGCCCCGCACGTCCCGTGGCTGGAGCCGGACATCTGCGACCACCTGGAGGCCCAGCACGCCGACGGCGCGCCGGCCGTGGTGATGGTCCCGATCGGCTTCGTCTCCGACCACATGGAGGTCAAGTACGACCTCGACACCGAAGCCGTCGCCAAGGCCGCCGAACTGGGCCTGCCGGTCTCCCGGGCGGCCACCGTCGGTGCCGACCCGCGGTTCACCGCCGCCGTGCGCGAGCTCGTCCTGGAGCGGGCCGCCACCGAGCGGGGCGAGGCCGTGACCCGCTGCGCCCTCGGGGCCCTGGGCCCCAGCCACGACGTGTGCGCGGTGGCCTGCTGCCCCAACCCGCGCGCCCCCCGCTCGGCCGCCGCCGAGCGATGACCCCTTTCGAGCGTCGACCCCTTCCGGAGGAGATTCCCGTGCCCACCCCCGCCCTGCCCGACGACGGGCTCCTCGACGACCTGCTGGAGGTCGCCCTGGACGCGGCCCGGCAGGCCGGCGCCCTGCTGCGCGACGGCCGCCCCGCCGACCTCGGCGTGGCCGGCACCAAGAGCAGCCCGGTCGACGTGGTCACCGAGATGGACCTCGCCTCCGAGAAGCTCATCGTGGAGCTGATCGCCGACCGCCGCCCCCAGGACGGCTATCTCGGCGAGGAGGGCGCCGAGCACCCCGGCACCAGCGGGGTGCGCTGGGTCGTCGACCCGCTCGACGGAACGGTCAACTACCTTTACGGGCTGCCCTCCTGGGCGGTCAGCGTGGCCGCCGAGGTGGACGGCCGGGCGGTCGTCGGAGTGGTCTATGCCCCGGCCCGCGGCGAGCTGTTCCACGCCGTGCTGGGCCGCGGCGCCCACCTGGACGGCCGGCCGATCTCCGCCCGCCCGGCCCCGCCCTGGGGTCAGGCGCTGATCGCCACCGGCTTCAACTACGTCCAGCCGGTGCGGGTGCGCCAGGCCGAGGTGCTGCTGGCCCTGATGCCCGAGGTGCGGGACGTCCGCCGGGCCGGGGCGGCCGCGGTGGACCTGTGCGACGTGGCCGCCGGGCGGCTGGACGGCTACTACGAGCGCGGCCTCGCCCCCTGGGACCGCGCGGCCGGCTGCCTGATCGCCACCGAGGCCGGTGCCCTGGTCGGCGGCCGCCCCGGGCACGGCCCGGACGGCGAGCTGACCGTGGCCGCCGCCCCCGGCGTGTACCAGCCGCTGCAGGAGCGGCTGGCCGCGCTGCGCGCCTGGGAGGACTGAGGACACTTCGGCTTCCCGAAGGCCCGCGGCCGCTCGGGGAGCCTTCGGGAAGCCGAAGCCCCGGCGGAGAACCCTTCGGGACAGCGAAGAGCCCTGGCATACGGGGGATGCCAGGGCTTGGGGTTTCGCACGGCCCCCGCAGGGCCGCTGGTGCCGGGGTGCCGGCGTCGGGTCAGGCGGCGGTGCGGTGGCGCTCCAGCACGGTGTCCACACCGTGCTCGGCGGCGAGACGACGCAGGTCGTCCAGCTCGGACTGCTCCACCTCGGCGAGGAACTCGTCCCCGGCCTCGATCGCGCGGTGCAGGTCCTGCTCGGCGTTGGCTATGCGCTGCAGGATTCCGGCCTTGAAGGCGTCCATACGGGCCCCCTTACTGTGTCGGACGTGCACGGTCGTGCGCTCTCCGCCCTGAGGAGGGTCCAGCCGGTGAATGCGCCCTGGCCGACAGGTGAGAACTCCGGTCGGGCGCGGAGACGGCCCTTCGGCCGCTCCCGGTGACGTCCCAGCCCCAGGGCCGGCGCGGATGAACGCACGGCGGGTGGGTGCGATCGGCCAACAGCCAGATCGCGGGTGTGCAGCTGTCCTCCCCGCCCGGGAGGCCGGGAAACCTCCCGGCGGAAGAAAGTTGCCCGTGTCACAGTCCAAGCGGAGCGCTTCCGGCACGAACGGTCACCGCCGTGCGGCCCGACCCCCTGCCCGTGGGGCAGCTTATCGCTGCTTTACCGCAGGACCAGGCAGGATGGAGGCACCGTCGGAGCCGTGCGTCCGCTTCCGGGGCCGGCCTGGAGAAGGGACAACCACCGTGCGGGTTCTCGTCGTCGAGGACGAGCAGCTGCTTGCCGAGGCCGTCGCGACCGGCCTGCGCCGCGAGGCGATGGCCGTCGACGTGGTGTACGACGGGGAGGCCGCGCTCCAGCGCATCGCGGTCAACGACTACGACGTGGTGGTCCTGGACCGCGACCTCCCGCTGGTCCACGGCGACGACGTCTGCCGCAAGGTGGTCGAGCAGGGCCTGGCGACCCGGGTGATCATGCTGACCGCCTCCGGCGACATCAGCGACCGGGTCGAGGGACTGGAGATCGGCGCCGATGACTACCTTCCGAAGCCATTCGCCTTCAGCGAACTCGTGGCCCGGGTAAGGGCACTGGGCCGCCGCGCGACCGTCCCGCTGCCCCCGGTGCTTGAGCGGGCCGGCATCTCGCTCGACCCCGGCCGGCGCGAGGTGATCCGCGACGGGCGCACCGTCCAGCTCGCCCCCAAGGAGTTCGCCGTCCTGGAGGTGCTGATGCGGGCCGGCGGCGCCGTCGTCTCCGCCGAGCAGCTCCTGGAGAAGGCCTGGGACGAGCACACCGACCCGTTCACCAACGTCGTGCGGGTCACCGTGATGACGTTGCGCCGCAAGCTCGGCGACCCGCCGGTGATCGTCACCGTGCCGGGCTCCGGCTACCGGATCTGACCGGAATCCGACCCCCGGAGTCCGACCCCTGGGATCCGCCCCCCCGAGGATTCCCCGCCGTACCCAGCGCCCGCCCCCGGCGGACGCCCGAGAGGACCATCATGACCACCCCGCCGCCCCCGGCCGGCGGGCCCTCCGGCGCGCCCGCCGGCGGCCCGCGTGCCGTACCGCCCAAGCCCGTGCACCCGCCGCGCCCGCCCCGGCTGGGCCAGCAGGAGACCTACGTGCCCGGTGACGGGCTGCTCGCCTGGCTGCCGTTCCGCCCGACGATCCGGATGCGGCTCACCCTGCTGTACGGCGGGATGTTCCTGATGGCCGGCGTGGTGCTGCTGCTGGTCATGTACTTCTTCGTCCAGCAGGCGCTCCAGCAGGTCGGCCAGCCGCACCTGGTGCTCAACGGCATCCCCGTGCGGACCCCGGACGGCCAGATCATCACCAACCAGTCCGCGCTCGACCAGTGGCTGAACGACAACAAGTCCATCGAGGCCGCCGCGGCGCTCAACACCCTGCTGCGCAAGCTGCTGACCGTGCTGGTCTGCCTCGCCGTGATCGCCTTCGCGGCCGGCTACGCGATGGCCGGCCGGGTGCTGCGCCCGCTGGGCCGGATCACCCGCACCGCCCGGGACGTCGCCTCCTCCGACCTGCACCGCCGGATCGAGCTGGACGGCCCGGACGACGAGCTCAAGGAGCTCGCCGACACCTTCGACGACATGCTGGACCGGCTGGACCGCTCCTTCGACTCCCAGCGCCGCTTCGTCGCCAACGCCTCGCACGAGCTGCGCACCCCGCTGGCGATCAACCGCACCCTGCTGGAGGTCCAGCTCTCCGACCCGGCCGCCTCGCCCGACCTCCAGCAGCTCGGCAAGACCCTGCTGGCCACCAACGAGCGCAGCGAGCAGCTGGTCGAGGGCCTGCTGCTGCTGGCCCGCAGCGAGAACGAGCTGACCGACCGCCGGGCGGTGGAGCTGTCCGAGGTGGCCACCCGGGCGTTGGAGCAGAGCCGGGGCGAGGCGGACAAGCGGGAGGTCGAGCTGCGCTCCAAGCTCGACCCGGCGGTGGTCGCGGGCAACGGTGTGCTGCTGGAGCGGCTGGCGCTCAACCTGCTGCAGAACGCCGTCCGCTACAACACCCCGGGCGGCTGGGTCGAGCTGGCCACCGCCACGGTGCCGGGCGGCGGCGAGCTGGTGGTCTCCAACACCGGCCCGGTGGTGCCCGGGTACGAGCTGGAGCACATCTTCGAGCCGTTCCGTCGGGTGAAGGGCGCCGACCGCACCCGCAGCGACAAGGGGGTCGGGCTGGGCCTGTCCATCGTCCGCTCGGTGGTGCGCGCCCACGGCGGCACCGTCGAGGCCACCCCGCGCGCCGGCGGCGGCCTCACCATGCGGGTGCGGATTCCCTCGCCCTGACCCCCGCGCAGGGCCGTTACGCCGGTATCGACCCCGGGTGCTGCCGCGTTCCGTGGGCGACCGTTTTCAGCCGCCCCCGCCAGCCTGTCAAGACGACATAAGGCCTGGCGGGGGCGGCTTGTCTTTTCCGGTCCGAGCAACTTACGGTGTCGTAACCTACGCAACCGTAAGTGCGACCGCCGGTCTCTCCGCCGACGGCTCCGAGAAGCGGACGCGTGCCCGCCCAACGCGCCCGTCCCGCGCGTACCCGTCCCCAGGAGCAAGACTGTGACCATCGCCCCCGTGCAGAGCAGCCCCTCGCTCGGATCGAGCGGCTGGACCGACGCGCGACTGATCCTGGCCCTCGAAGAGGTCGTCGAGAAGGAGCTCAACCGCCACCTGGGGGTGGCCAAGGAGTGGATGCCGCACGAGTTCGTCCCGTGGAGCCAGGGCCGCGACTTCGACGGCGTGCTCGGCGGCGAGGCGTGGCACCTCGAGCAGTCCCAGGTGACCCCGCTCGGCCGGGTCTCGCTGGTGGTGAACCTGCTGACCGAGGACAACCTCCCCAGCTACCACCACGAGATCGCGACCATGTTCGGCCGCGAGGGCGCCTGGGGCACCTGGGTGCACCGCTGGACCGCCGAGGAGGGCCGGCACGGGATAGCCATCCGCGACTTCCTGCTCGCCACCCGGGCCGTCGACCCGGTGGAGCTGGAGCGGGCCCGGATGTCCCACATGTCCGAGGGCTTCGAGTCCGACAACGCGCACAGCATGCTCCACTCGGTCGCGTACGTGGCCTTCCAGGAGCTCGCGACCCGGATCTCGCACCGCAACACCGGCAAGTACGCGGGCGACCCGCTGTGCGACCAGCTGTTGGCGAAGATCGCCAACGACGAGAACCTGCACATGGTCTTCTACCGGAACCTGCTGAAGGCCGCCCTGGAGATCGCCCCGGACCAGGCCATGCGCGCCATCGCCGACGTGGTCATCAACTTCCGCATGCCCGGTCACGGCATCCCCGGTTTCGAGCGCGCAGCCGCGCAGATCGCCCTCGGCGGGGTGTACAACCTGCGCATCCACCACGACGACGTGCTGCAGCCGGTGCTGCGCAAGCTGCGGGTGATGGAGATCGACGGCCTCGGCCCCGAGGGCCTGCTGGCCCAGAACGAGCTGGGGGTCTTCCTGGACGGGCTGGACGAGCAGGCGCGCAAGTTCGAGGAGCGCCAGGCCGCGCTGCTGGCCCGCCGGGAGGCCCGCCGGAACGCCGGCTAGGGCGCCCGCGGGGGCGCTCCGGCGAGCTGTCACGCCCTCCGGAGGAGAGGGCGGACTGGGTGGATTTTCCGTGGTTTGACCCAGAAGATTCTGAACGTGACCAAGGTCACACCGTGTCGCTCCGCGATGCCGGGTGACCCCGGAGAGTGATCACTCCATCGGAGGTGTCGATCGCCGTCCGTGACCGGAATCCAGCCTGCCACCGGTTCGCAGGATTGGTCGGCGTCCCTGGTGGGCAAGGGATTCAGCGGACACCAAGGCGGGTCCCGCTCACTGTGAGTCGCCGATCCGGCGGGCATTCGGCGGGTCGGCGATGGCCCAGCGTGAGGCCTTCCACGCCCCGGAGGATCACCCCAACGGAGCCCGGGCTGAGTGTCGATTGAGTAACGGGGCTTGAAGTAAGGCAAAATCTCCGCCTCGGGTCGGGCACAAGACCGACCCCCCATGCGTTACGTGCGCTGGAGATACCGCACACACCGCACAAACCCGGAGGGGGAGAGCGAAAAATGGCAACCGACTACGACACCCCACGCAAGACTGACGACGAGCTCAACGAAGACAGCATCGAGGAACTCAAGGCTCGGCGGAACGACAAGGGCGGCGGCTCCGTCGACGTCGACGAGTTCGACGCCGCCGAGGGCATGGAGCTTCCCGGTGCCGAC
This sequence comes from Kitasatospora sp. NPDC127060, assembly GCF_042724935.1. Lineage (NCBI taxonomy): Bacteria > Bacillati > Actinomycetota > Actinomycetes > Kitasatosporales > Streptomycetaceae > Kitasatospora > Kitasatospora sp. NPDC127060. The sequence goes on along the minus strand of NZ_JBHXEG010000014.1, from coordinate 3,101 downwards.
CTCTCGAACGAGGAGCTCGCGGTTCGGGTCCTGCCGAAGCAGGCCGATGAGTTCACCTGCATGAGCTGCTTCCTGGTCCACCACCGCAGCCAGCTGTACAGCGAGAAGAACGGCAACCCGATCTGCCGGGACTGCGGCGCCTGAGCACCGCAGCGGACAGCGCCTGGTGCCCGTGGCTCCCGCGGCACCGGCACCCCGCCCCTTCCGGCCCCGGGCAGCGGGGCCGGACGGCAGGTCCGCGGACCGTCCTGCGGGACGGGCCCGGGAGGACGGAGTCGGTCGGCCGCGTGCCGGCCAGGACAAAGTCGTAGGGACGGTCCCGCAGCAGCGGAACCGTCCCTCTCGGTCTTTCGGGGCCTGTGGTGCGTCGGCTACGTACGGGCGCCGCGCCGGGCCTCCTCCAGTGCCTCGGCCAGCTTCATGGGCGAGCGGGTCGACAGATAGAGGTAGGGCGTCGGGTCGGCCGGGTCGCTCACCTCGACCCGCAGCGCGGTCGGGACGTAGCTGCGCAGCAGCATGAAGGCGCGTGGATCGGCCTTCGGGCCGCGCCAGGCGGCGGCCTCGGCGGGGCTGAGCGCGTGCGCGGCGCCCAGCGCGTCCACCGGGATCCGGGCCGGTCCGGCCACCAGCGAGCCCTGCACCACCCGGATCCGGGCCGAGCCGTAGCTGCTGATCGCCACCGCGCCGACGGCGATGCCGACCACCAGGCCGACCAGGGCGGCCAGCCCGCTGACCCGGATCAGGATCAGGGCGAGGGTCAGACCGACTGCGACCGGGAGCAGCCACCAGGAGCGCGGCACCGTGAGGCGTTCGTCGTACATGCCCCCCATTGTGGGCGCCCCGACGCCCGGGCCGGGACGCCACCCCCATCGGAGGCCTTGCTACCCCTGGGTAGGCTGGGGAGCCGTGACCGGTACGACCACCCCCACGACCCCCACCGACCGGTCGGCGCCCGCGTTGCCGCCGACCCCCACCACCCCGCCGCCGGGCGCCGTGATCCCGGAGCGCCACCCCGAGGCGCCCGCCCCCGGCACCCACCTCGGCTCGCACTACGAGCACTGCTTCGGCTGCGGCCCGCAGCACCCCGGCGGCCTGCGGATCGACGCGGTCGCCGGCGAGGGCCTCGACGTCACGGCAGAGTTCACCGTCCGGGACGTCCACCAGGGCGGCCCCGGGCTGGCCCACGGCGGCGTGCTGACGACGGCGATGGACGAGACCCTCGGCACGCTCAACTGGCTGCTGCACGCGCCCGCCGTGACCGGCCGGCTGGAGACCGACTTCCTCAGCCCGGTGCCCGTCGATTCGGTGCTGCACCTGCGCGCCTGGGTCACCGGAGTGCACGGCCGCAAGATCTACAGCGCCGCCGAGGCGCGGATCGGCGGCCCGGACGGACCGGTCGCCGTGCGCGCACAGGCGCTCTTCATCCAGGTGAAGCTGGAACACTTCACCACGCACGGTCGTGCCGAGGACATCGACAAGGTCCTCGACGACCCGGATCTGATGAAGCGCGCACGAGCCTTTGAGGTGAACCCTTGAGCGAGACCCCCCGTCCGCAGCTGGACGTCCTGATCAAGCGCATCGACGCCGAGCTGCCGCTGCCCGAGTACGCGCAGCCCGGGGACGCCGGCGCCGACCTGCGGACCACCGTCGACGCCGAACTGGCCCCCGGCGAGCGGGCGGTGCTCCCCACCGGCATCGCCGTCGCGCTGCCGGACGGCTACGCGGCCTTCGTCCACCCGCGCTCCGGGCTGGCAGCTCGTTGCGGAGTTGCTCTCGTGAACGCCCCGGGGACGGTCGATGCCGGGTACCGTGGAGAGATCAAGGTGATCGTCGTCAATCTGGACCCGCGCGAGGGGGTCAGCTTCCGCCGAGGGGACCGGATCGCCCAGCTGGTCATCCAGCAGGTCGAGAAGGCCCGCTTCCACGAGGTGGCCGAGCTGCCGGGGTCGGCACGCGCCGAGGGCGGGTTCGGGTCGACCGGTGGCCACGCCGGGGTCTAGCATTCCCGCGGCCTCGCAGGAAGCCGAGCAGGTATTCGCATCGGTCTTGGACCGGGAAGGACAGTGACCGTGTTCCGTCGTCGCCAGAAGAGCGAGGACGCTGTCGAGCAGCTCGCCGACGACGCCATCAGCGCCGACGAGACGGCCGATGACGTCGAAGGTTCCGCCGAGAGCGAGAACGTGACCGAGCTGGACCCGGCCGACAAGGTCGGCCTGCCGCCGGCCCCGCGGCCGGACGGCCCGTGGGACCACACCGAGCTGGAGACCCCGGAGGAGGGGCGAGTCGACCTCGGGGGTCTGCTGGTCCCCGGCGTCGAGGGCATGGAGCTGCGGGTCGAGGTCGCCGGTGACGCGATCGTCGCCGCCACCCTGGTGCTCGGCAACAGCGCCATCCAGCTCCAGGCCTTCGCGGCCCCGAAGTCGGAGGGCATCTGGGGAGAGGTCCGCGAGGAGATCGCCAACGGCATCACCTCGCAGGGCGGCCTGATCGACGAGGAGGAAGGCCCGCTCGGCTGGCACCTCCGCGCCCAGGTCCCCGTGCAGCTCCCGGACGGCACCCAGGGCGTGCAGCTGGTGCGCTTCGTCGGTTGCGACGGCCCGCGCTGGTTCCTGCGCGGTGTGATCTCGGGCCAGGCCGCCGTGCAGCCCGAGATGGCCGGCATCCTGGAGCAGGTGTTCCGGCAGACCGTCGTCGTGCGCGGTGAGAGCCCGATGGCTCCCCGCGACCCGATCGTGCTGAAGCTTCCCGAGGACGCCCAGATGGTCGCCGACGGTGGCGGGGCTGCCGCCGCCGCGGGCGAGGGCGAGGGCCGCTACGGCTCGCTCGACCCGTTCGCGCGCGGCCCGGAGATCACCGAGGTCCGCTGATCCTCGGCCGACCGGTCATCGCTGCTGATCGCCTCCGCCCGGAGCCCCAGGCGGAGGCGATTTGCATGTGGCGGGTCGGTCCCCGTACAGTTCCGGAGTCGCCGCGGGAGACCGGGGCGACAAAGCGGAAAGCGAATCCGATGAATGAAACTCCGGAAAACGGAGCGGAAAACATCTGATAAGCTGGAAACACGAAAGAACGAAGCGCCCGGAGGGCCCGCTGGAAGGCGGTCC